>CASFLA010000084.1 GCA_949295415.1 uncultured Oscillospiraceae bacterium | reverse complement strand
CTCACCGCAAGAGAAGCATCATACTCAGATAAGAACGATGTGATCAATCGTACCTTTGTGGCCCAACTGACAGATACACACTGCCGCTATCTGGCAACACTCAGAAATGACGGCGACGTTCGCAATTATATTACATTCCTTGATGGCGATGAGTTTCTGCCTAACTGGGGATTTGGCGAAGATAATTGCGGTAATGAAACTAATCTGGCAGTCAAGGGTGATATCCAGAGAACGGGTACAGTTGTTACAAGCGCCAACAAGGATTTTCTGTTGGACATCGTAGGACGTTACACCGTTACGATTGGCGGAAAGAGCTATGATACTGTCTGTGTTATGGACATCGAAACCTATGATTGCGGTGTTGTATCCGAGCAGTTCCTGGATAAGAACGGAAAGACGATTCTTTGGCGCAGATTCAACCGTGATGATTGGGCTATTGACCGCTATAAGAAGCCGTGGAGTGAGCAGCTGCCGGAGAACGACAGACTTACCGTAAACGGTACGACCTATGTTCACTGGTAAGATTGTATCACTGATTATATTCTCTAAGAAAGCGGCAAGGCAGGAACTTCACCTGCCTTGTTTTTGGCATTTTTTATATTATTCGTTGCCAGCACATAAAAAGTTTAATAATACTTGATAAATCTCTTAATTTGTGGTAAGATAATAAGTAAGATAATAAGCAAGTTAGGGGTAAATTTAATGTCATATATACCGCCGTATCAGATAACGGATAAGATATTATCGTTTGTGGCTGATATTTCAGAAAAAATCGGAAAAATTACCGAGCGTACAAATTTGGATTCAAAACCGCATTTGCGCAAAAACAACAAAATCAAGTCCGTTCATTCTTCTCTTGCTATTGAGGCAAATTCTCTGTCTTTAGACGAAGTGAGAGATGTAATAAGCGGTCGCACGGTTATGGGAAAGCAAAAGGAAATACAAGAGGTCAAAAATGCCTATGCGGCTTATGAGGAAATTGGGCGTTTCGATATATACAGCATAGATGAACTCAAGCGTCTGCACGGTATTATGACAAAGTATACCGTAGAGGAAAGCGGTAACTTCCGCCGAGGTGAGGAAGGCGTTTTTAACGGCGATAAATGTATATTTATGGCGTCGCCTGCAAGCCTTGTGCCGGAGCAAATGCAAAATTTATTTGATTGGATGAACAAAGCGAAGGATACCATTCACCCTTTAATTCTTGCTGCGGTATTTCATTATGTGTTTGTTTTTATTCACCCCTTTGCCGACGGTAACGGCAGAATGGCAAGACTTTGGCATACGGCAATCCTTGCCACGTGGAAGCCAATGTTTGAATTTATCCCTATTGAAAGTCAAATTGAAAAATTTCAGGACGGTTATTATAAAGCAATATCACAGTGCCACATTGACGGTGAAAGTACAGTTTTTATCGAGTTTATATTAGAGCAAATCAGCGCCGTGTTGGGTGAAATTTTAAACTCTGCAAAATACTCATCTGACATTCTTTCAGAATATGTTAAAAAACTGCTGTCTGTTATGGAATATGACACGCCGTATACGGCAACCGCTATTTTGTCACTACTTAATTTAAAATCGAAAGAAACGCTCCGTAAAAATTATCTGAATCCTGCAATCGAAAACGGTCTTGTCACAATGACCCTACCCGATAAGCCGAATAGCAGGAATCAAAGATATATTAAGATTTAAAGGGGATGTATAAAATGGCAAATAGATGGACTTTAAATGATGAGCACCTGAATGTTGATAAATATTTCAGAGCGTGCGTGAATTTATACGGCTATGTAACGCCTCGGCAGTTTCTTAAATTGTATAACCGATACAACACGCCGAAAATCAATAAAGAAAAATATTTACTTTGGTCCGAAAAACTGCAAAGACACTCCTATGAGTATTACACGATTTACAGTAATGCGATTGTATGCTCAAGAGTTTCTCACGAAAAAATTGATGAAATTTTATACTACCAAAGAGGAAAGAAATACTATGACCCTACAAAGGAAGAATTGTTAAAGTATGCTAATCCTTCCTACTACGAGAAAACTGAATATACAGAAGAATTGCGTAATTTTTTAGTGCATAATATGAAGATTAATATGCTGGTTGTCGAGGGCTTTATTTCCAAACTTACTTGGTTGATAAGAACAGAAGAACCCATTCAGGCTGAAAACGATTTGATGGCGAGCTGCGGTATTGTTCCAAAGGATATGAACCAAGCTAACGAATTGCTTATGAGATGGCAAAATTTATGCAATAATACCCGCAAATGGGCAAATTGCGGATACACGCCGGAAGAACTCTTCAAAAGACGATAATACTGCTCTGCAGTTTGTATGGGAATCACCAAAGAAAATTGGTACAAAACCGAACAAGGTATCGACCGTGTCCTCGGCGAGCTTGCACGTTGCGGTAATCAGTTTGCTGAAGACATAAAGAGGTATTTGTTATGATTCACTATATGAATCTTGTTCCAACTGCTTTTAGTAAGATAGCGGATGGAAGTAAAACAATTGAATTAAGGCTCAATGATGAAAAGCGGCAACGAATTAATGTTGAAGATACT
This sequence comes from uncultured Oscillospiraceae bacterium, assembly GCA_949295415.1. Classification (GTDB taxonomy): domain Bacteria; phylum Bacillota; class Clostridia; order Oscillospirales; family Acutalibacteraceae; genus UMGS172. The sequence continues at coordinate 18,048 of CASFLA010000084.1, read as the reverse complement.
GTTGTTTTTAACTGTTCCTTAACCAAAGATATTATAGCGGCGCAGGTTGTAAAGTTACATAAATTTTCAGATTTTAAAGAATTGTACAATGCTTTGCCACTTGAAAAGTGCGGCTATACAGTTGCTGAACTTGATACTGCCCATTACACTGATATGGAACAGTATTACACCAAAGAGCAAATTAAAAAATACGGTGCTTTAGGTATAGAACTTTACAATGTATCTTCAATCTGTGACGTTAAAGAAATCATAACTGAACCTGATATATTGAAATTACTTGCGCCGAGCGTATACAATCCCACAGAGGAACGATTATTGAACAGAGCAAAGAAATGTCAAGAAGATGAAGAAACCAATGTGTACGTCTATAAAGAGGATAACGAATATAAAGGTATTGTTGTTTTTGAGATTGTAAATAACTCGGCAACCATACTTGATATTGCTGTAAAACCTGAATATCAAGGTCAAGGTACTGGAAGTAAACTTATTGATTTTATATTTAATAGTTTTAATGCCCAAAATATCACTGCCGAAACCGATGACGATGCTATCGGATTTTATAAAAAGTATGGTTTTATTGTTGCTGACACAAAAGTTGAATTCGATACCAAAAGGTATGTTTGCGTTTGTGGAAGTGTTACCCATCACTACGATTTATTGATAGACGAAAATAACGACCCCGTTCACGATCCAAAACCTTTACAGAATTATATGGATAAATGGGACGGACAAGTTTTCATTGATAAAATGGAACTTAATAAAGATAAATCTGTTCTCGAAATCGGTGTAGGAACCGGCAGACTGGCCGTTCGCGTAGCCCCTTTGTGTGGTGAGTTCTATGGTGTGGATATTTCCCCTAAGACCATCGGACGTGCCAAAGATAACCTTGCCAAGCTTGAGAATGTCAGTCTGACTTGTGCTGATTTCCTTTCTTATGAATTCGGTCGCACCTATGACGTCGTTTACTCCTCTCTAACCTTTATGCACGTTGAAGAAAAGCAGAAAGCCATAAATAAAGTGGCTACTTTATTAAAGGATGGCGGCAGATTCGTCTTATCAATAGATAAAAATCAAGAAAGATTCATCGACACCGGCACGCGTAAGATCAGGACATTCCCCGACACACCTGAGGAGATAAAAACCTATATTGCAAATTCAGGATTATTATTGATTGAACAGTACGAAACAGAATTTGCACATATATTTGTCGCAACTAAGGAGTGAAAATAATGAAGAAATACGACATAACAGAGAGCGACCAAAACCTTATCAAAATTGCCCTTAAATGTTTAACTGAGAATTTTGATGATGGTATTTATAATCACACTGTTGGATGTGCTTTGCTATGTAAAAATGGAGAAATATACAAGGGCGTGAATTGTGACGGGATACACGGATCTTGTGCTGAATATATCACAATAGGTATTGCCATATCAAACGGCAAAAGAGAATTTGACACAATTGTTGCAGTCCACGATAAAGCTCCAAATTGCGTTGTTTCTCCTTGCGGTAACTGCCGTCAAATGCTTTTTGAATACTGTCCTGATATAAAAGTAATTGTTAATGATGAAAATGGCAACTTGATAAAAGTGACTGCAAAAGATTTATTACCGTTTGCGTGGCAACCGGTTATATGTTGAGTAGACAAAGAAGTTACACAAAATGCCGTTTGCTATAGTGAACGGCATTTATAAAACTTACTAACTCAACCTATGGTTGCATACGGGTAAACGGTTATGTTATACACATTTGTACTGCTATGATTTATACTATAATCAGAAAGCGCTTTCGATTAAATATTTGGAGTGAATGCTATGTTAAAGATTGGCGAAAAAATAAAAGAACTGCGTAAAGCATATGTAAGCAAATCAAAAAAATCAATATGATATCGATGATGAAGAAACAGTAACAAAATACATAGAGCTTTTATCTGAAACTTATTGGGGAGAACCGGAGCAGTTTGAAGATTTTGAAGATATAAACACATATTGGACTTTTGATTTCTATAATCAAGAAGATAAAAGTCTTTTCATATAAAAATGTGCAACGATGTTAATGAGCAGAAAGATTTGCGCGAACGTTTGACTCGTCTTAATAATATTCTTGAAGAACTAAACTGCAAAACAACATCAACTGAAAAATTTGTAGAAGCAGTTAGAAAGTACACAAGGGTAAAGAAATTGACCGCCCGTATGGTAACAGAGTTGATTGAACATATTGAAGTTCATCATACTGAAAAGATAGATGGAGTTAAAACACAAAAACTCCTAATCTATTATAACTGTATAGGTTCAACAGAAATACCTGATGAAGTGCCTATTCCCGAAGCCGATATTACAATGAAGACTCGTAAGGGTGTGGAGGTGACTTATGTGCCTGCTGCCATACCTGCAACAACAGCAGTATAAAAACAGTTAGTGAGAATGTGAAAACGAAAAAGAGTGTTCTTACAGAAAACCTCTCGGTTACTATAAGAACACTCTGTATGGTCGGAGTGACAGGGTTCGAACCTGCGGCATCGACATCCCAAATGTCGCGCGCTACCAACTGCGCCACACCCCGATAGCAATCAAGCAAGGTATATTTTATACCACTAAACCTAATTTGTCAAGTTTTGTTTGTATTTATAAATATATGAGGGTCATTGGCTTTTATTTAGAGCAGAATATTTCTATCGCCTTTAAAACAAATTCGGCAGTGCCTTCGGCATTTTTATCTATATTTCTTTTAAAGCGTTCATCAGCAACATAAATTTGGCCGAGTCCTGCAAGAATTTCATTAGTGCAGGTGTAATAATTTTCAGATATATAGTTCCGGAGCTTTTCGACTAAGCTTTGTGCCTCTTTGGAGCTTGCGGCTCTTTCATTTTTCATGCACTCGGCAAATTTTGAAAAAACAGCATTTAATCCGCTATTAACCTCGTCCCATTTATCTTTTGAGTATTTAAGAGTCTTTTTAGAATACTCTTTATAAGCTTGGGTTTCGCCCCAGCGTTGTTTTACTAGAAAATCGTAATTGGTCATGATATTTCTCCTAAAACACTTTATAAGTAAATTATAGCGCGAATCGTTCCTGCCTTCAACACACATAATGTGGCACTTTGAGCGAATTGAAACGAAAAGGCTATCTCAGAAGAGATAGCCTTTTTTTGTTTTTAACCGCCGAGGTATGCTTTTTTAACCTCGTCACTTGTGGCGAGTTCAGCACCCGTTCCCGAAAGAACAATACTGCCTGTTTCCAAAACATAGGCGCGGTCTGAAATAGCGAGGGATTTTCCGGCATTCTGCTCAACAAGCAGAATGGTTGTTCCATCTTTATTTATATCCTTAATTATCTCAAAAACCTGGTCAACCAAAAGCGGAGAAAGACCCATTGAGGGTTCATCAAGCATTAAAAGCTTTGGCTTGGACATAAGCGCACGGCCCATAGCAAGCATCTGCTGCTCACCGCCCGAAAGCGTTCCTGCAATCTGATTTTTACGCTCAGCAAGACGCGGGAAACGAGCATAAATTTTCTCAATATCTTCTTTGAATCCTGCGTTATCCTTGATTGAATAAGCGCCCATAACAAGATTCTCGTAAACGGTAAGCTCCTGAAAAATTCTTCTTCCCTCAGGAACCTGCGACATACCGAGATGAACAATTTTATGGCAGGGCATTTTGGTAATATCATGGCCGTCATACATAACCTTACCGGCATTAGCGGGAATAAGACCGATTACACTCTGCATAGTTGTTGTTTTACCAGCGCCGTTTGCGCCGATAAGGGTTACTATTTCACCCTCATTAACCTCAAAGCTTATACCTTTTAAGGCCTGAATAACGCCATAGTAAACCGATAAATCTTTAACTTCTAAAAGTGCCATCGCGTTATCCTCCTATATAAGCTTTAATAACCTCAGGGTCATTAAGCGCCACTTCGGGTGAACCCTGAGCCAAAACGGTTCCGAAGTTCAGAACGGTTATCTCATCGCAAAGACCCGAAACGAATTTCATATCATGCTCAATAAGCAAAATAGTAACATCAAATTTATCACGGATATGACGAACAATACTCATCAAATCCTCAGTTTCATGTGGGTTCATACCTGCTGCCGGCTCATCAAGGCAAAGGAGCTTAGGATTGGTTGCAAGTGCGCGAGCAATTTCAAGCTTACGCTGCTTACCATAAGGCAGGTTGCAAGAAAGATTATTGCGCTCATCCAAAAGGCCGACAATTTCAAGAATTTTTTTTGCTTTTTCTCTCATAGCCTTTTCGGTCTTAAAATGCCAAGGCAAACGGAAAATGCTTGCCAAAACGCCGCATTTAAATTCCGGCTGATTATGAAGACCAACCATAACATTGCGGATAACGGTCATATTATTGAAAAGGCGGATATTTTGGAAGGTTCTTGCGATACCCTTATGGTTAATGGCTTCCTGACTTTTACCGGTTAAATTTTCGCCATCAAGCCAGAACTTACCGGTTGTCGGCTTATAAACACCCGTTATCATGTTGAAAACGGTGGTTTTTCCTGCACCGTTAGGGCCAACAAGGCCATAAAGCTGACCCTTTTTGATTTCAAGGTTGAGCTCCTGAACCGCTTTAAGTCCGCCAAAGGATATGCCTAAATTTTCTGTTTTTAATACTATATCAGACATTATTCATCCCCCTTTTCAGACTTATCAGGTGTATAGGGTGATGATGTCTGAAAATCAACCGAAAGCACCTCGTCCATTTGGATTTTAGTAGGCACGCGGTCCCATTTTGCTTCATCATCCTTAACGGCTGACGGATTATGAGCTTTAAACCTATTCAAAAGATTTTTAAGGTTATATTTATCGCGGAAAGTTTTAAACACAGGTGCATTATTATAAATAACCAAAATGATAAGAATAAGCGCATAGAATAAATCTTTTAAAACTGCAAGATTTCCGGTAAGAATAGTCTGCAATTCAACATTCAATAAGGTTATAAGAGTAGCGGCAATAATCGAGCCGTTTATACTGCCCATACCGCCAAGAACAACCATGACAAGAATTTCAATTGAATAGTTATAGTCAAAATTAGAGCTTTGAACTGTGTAGTTAGAATAGCTGTAAAGAACACCGGCAACGCCCGCGAAGAAAGAGGAAACGGTGAAAACTATAAGCTTATACTTTGTAACATTGATACCTGTTGCTCTTGCCGCAATTTCATTATCGCGGATAGAGGTTATTGCTCTGCCGTGCTTTGAACGGATAAGGTTCTGGGTTATAGCCAAGCAGCAAAGAACGAGCACTAAGGAAATTATAAAAAGGTATTTTTTATCAAATCGCGGAGTATCAAGACCGAGCGAGCCGCCAAACGACTCATCGCTTGAGTTCATAAATATTGAGCGAACAATCTCACCAAAAGCGAGGGTTACTATAGCCAGATAGTCGCCGCGCAAGCGAAGCGCGGGCAAGCCGATAATAACACCGAACAATGCAGCTACTAAACCGCCGATAAGTATTGAAACTACAAGTGCCGGGACTTCGCCTAAGGCAGATTCAAGCAATACCGAAGCCTTGCCGCCTAAATATGCACCAACACACATAAAGCCTGCATGGCCAAGCGAAAGCTCGCCCAAGAAGCCAACCACCATACTAAGCGAAACTGCAAGCATAACCGAGATAGATATTTTTTCGAGCAAATAAACATCCGAGCTTTTAAGCATTCCGGTAAGGGATAAAGCTGCAAAGAGTATAGTAAACAGTCCTACAATTATATAGTTAATATAATACTTCCATTTAATACTTTTTAAATTTGCCATTATACCTTTTCCCTCCTCTTCTTGCCTAATATACCCGTAGGACGCACAAGGAGAATTATAATGAGAGTTATAAACTCAATAGCATCAGTATAAGGTGCGATTTCGGGAATTGTTAAGGAAATAGCTTCAACAACACCCATAAGTAAGCCGCCAAGCATTGCGCCGGGTATTGAACCGATACCGCCGATAACTGCTGCAGTAAAGGCCTTAATTCCGGGCATTGCACCGAGAGTATTGGTAAGGCTCGGAGATTTCATAAGCATAAAAAGGCCTGCGAATGCCGCAAGGACTGAGCCGATAGCAAAAGTTATCATAATTATTTTATTAACATTTATGCCCATAAGCTGAGCGGCGCCCTTATCCTCCGAAACGGCAATCATTGCACGGCCTGTTCTGGTAAATTTAACAAACAGACTGAGAATTATCATAATAACCATTGAACAACCAAGTGTTACAAGCGTATAAACAGGAACAGTTATACCCGCAAAGCTTAAGTTTCCAAGGTCTGCAATATTAACCATTTTAGGTGCAGTTCCGAATATAATCTGCGCGATGGACTGCAAAAGATAGCTGACACCGATAGCAGTAATCAAAACTGCCAAAGGCGATGCGCCTCTTAAAGGCTTATAAGCAACCTTTTCTATTGTAACGCCCAAAGCTGCGCAGAAGATAACTGCAGCAAGTAAGCCTAATATAGGATTACCCGTTGCCGCCATTGTTACGAATATCATATATCCGCCAACCATTATAATATCGCCATGCGCGAAGTTAAGCATCTTTGCAATACCGTAAACCATTGTATAACCCAAGGCTATCATGGCATAGGTGCTGCCCATGCTAAGGCCGTTTATCAAAGTTTCAATAAATTTCATAAATAAAATTCCAAATCTTTGTGTTTTCTTATTATGACAATTTGCCGCCGCAGAAAATCTGCGCCGGCAAATCAAGGGTTAACTAAAATCAATTATTATTTTGCAGAATTTGCCTCTTTAAGAGTGTATTTAACTGCTTCCTTAGAAACATAACCGTTATCTTCCCAAGTGATATTAGTTCCGGTAACACCTGAGAATGTGAAATCGCCCTTGAACTGCTCCATAAGGATATCGCAAAGGTCAGAAGCAGAAATGGTAACGGGAATTTCTTTACCGCCATCAATAGCAGCCTTCATTGCATTATAGATTGCATATACACAGTCATAAGCAGAAGCGCCGAACTGATTAAGGGTATCGGTTCCATACTTTTTAGTATATTTTTGAATGAAATCAGCTGAAGCACCCTCTTTTGCGTTAGAGTCAAAGTGAGAAAGCATTGAAACCTCCTGAGGAATAACGCTGAAATCTTCAAACTGACCTGCAAGGCCGTCAAATCCGTCGCATCCGTAGTAAACTGCATCAGGAGCGATGGTTGATTTTGCCTGAGTCATAAATACAGATGCAGGCTGATAGTAAATGGGCATAAAGATAAATTTGCAATCCTTAAGGGTTGAAATCTGAGTTGAGAAGTCCTGAGCAGAGCCGGTAAATACAGCCTCAACAGTCTTTATAGACTTATTAAGATTCTCCTTGAACTGCTTATAAATACCGTTTGAATAAGCATCATCCGACTTATAGAAGATACCGATTTCAGTAAGGTTAGTTGAGTTAACATAGTTTGCAGCAACTTTACCCTGGTTACCATCAGCAAAGCACATCTGGAAGCCGTTGCCGGTTTTGGGAATATCATCACCTGATGCAGATGGAGTTAAGAAGAAAACGTTATCATCTGAAGAAAGCTTTGAATATTCAAGACCGGGAGCAGTTGTAACAGTACCCAATGAAACCTGCATACCGCTCTCATACATATTTGAATAGTTGGTAGAAATCTTGGTTGCATCATGAGTATCATCGGTAGCAATTAATTCAAACATAATTCCATTAAGACCGCCTGCTGCATTTATCTCATCAACAGCCATCTGAGCCGAACGATGAACAGCAACACCATAAACCGCGGCATCACCAGTAAGAGGGCCTGAGAAGCCAATGACATACTTTGTGTTTTTAGCGGTAAAATTATCGCCGCCGCAAGCAGCAAGGCCAAACAGCATAGCAAAAACTGCTAAAAGAGCAACAACTTTCTTTAACATAGCTTTCATAGGAAAAATCTCCTTTTTTAAAAAAATTAAACACAGTTCTAAAGATTTAGTTTTATGTTTACTGTATTTATAAGAGGTATTTTATCACTCTAAACTTGATTTGTAAATGTTTTTTAAAGGATTTTATTAAAAACTTTAACAAGATTTTGATTTTTAACAAATAAAAGCGGCAAAGACAGTGCCTTGCCGCTAAAAATTTATTCCGATTTAAATAGAGTTACTTGCTTATTAGAATCACAAATTGCTAAAAATACACTTCTAGCGTCATCAACTCCTTGAACCGTTAGCTCGTGTAGTGCTATCCAAGGCAACCGACGTTAACGCCCATTACTTTAATAACATTCTCTTAAAATTTGCAAAATTTCATCGCATTCAACTCGTTTATAATGACCGCCGGGTGCGATTGAATTTGCTATTTTGGGCAACATATCTTCTGTTGCTCCTATTTTCCTTAAAGAAAGAGGAATACCTATTTCTTTAATAAAAGCTTCTAGTCGGGCAATACCCTCTAAAGCCACTTCCTCGTCTGTTCTGCCTTTTCCTTCAACTGACCAAACATTTTTAGCAAATCGGACAAATTTAGGAAGTCCATATTTATAAATATGGCGGTAATACGGGATTGAAACAATTGCCAAGCCAACACCATGAGGGCAATCGGTATAAGCACCGATTTGATGCTCGATTCCATGCACCATCCAGTCATGCTCTTTTGAAACACCGGTAATCTTATTTAAAGCAACCGTTGCACTCCACATAATATTGCTTCTGGCCTCATAGTTTTCGGGGTTAATTAACGCCGCCCTTGTGCTAAAAATAACCGAGTTCATAATTGCTTCAAGCAGGTAATCGCTGGTGCAATCATCAGTCCCTGAAAAATACTGCTCGCAAAGATGCGAAATAATATCATAAATACCGCTTACCATCTGCAGTTTAGGAACGGTATAGGTAAATTCAGGGTTGAGGATTGAGAAAACGGGATTAACCTCAGGCGAGAAGACTCTCCCCTCTTTTATCATTGTTTCCTCATTAGTTATAACCGAACCCGCGTTCATTTCTGAGCCTGTTCCAACCATAGTAAGAATTGAGGCAACGGGAACTATCTTATTATCAACGGGTTTAAAATCAACCCAATATTTCTGCCATGCATCTTGCTTACAATAAGCCGAAACCGAAATTGCCTTTGCGCAGTCAATTACCGAACCGCCACCTACTGCAAGTATTAGATCAATACCATGTTGTCGGACAAGCTCTGCACCCTGCATTACCTGAGCATAGGTAGGATTAGGCTTTATACCTCCGAGCTCAACAACATTTTTATTGCAATCATTCAAGACCTTAACAACCTCGTCATAAAGGCCTATTTTTTTAATAGCGCTTTTTCCATATACCAGTAAAATATTTTTACCGTATTTATCAAGCTCCGTCCCCAAGTTATTCATAGCATTTTTACCAAAGAATACCTTGGTTGGATTGTAAAACTCAAAATCGAACAGCACTTTACATTCTCCTTTATTTTATATTTTTAAAAACAATTGCGGTTCTTGACGGCAGATAGCAGTTAAAGCCAACCCAATTGGCAGGGGTTGTGAAAGCCGAATATTCTGCATTTGAATCGGCTCTTGAATGGCCGCCAAAGACACCATCATCAGAGCAAAGAATAACCTTGTATTTTCCCTCTTTTGATACAGGAATAAAATATCCGTCAAACGACCTTGTAGGATTAAAATTAAAAGCAAAGACGGTATCGCCCATCTCATACACTACTATTTTATCCTCTTGATGCAGCCACTTATTTACAGCTTGCTTTGAAAGTATATCATTATCTTTTAAGACAGATATCATAGCCTTATCAAAATCATTTAGCTCTCTGTAGCGAAGATTTTTATTGTCAACAAGGCTCCATTGTCTGCGGCAATAATGATAGCTCCAGCCATTACCCTCTCTCGGAAAATCTATCCATTCGGGATGGCCAAACTCATTGCCCATAAAATTAAGATATCCCTCACCTGCAAGCGATGCGGTAATAAGTCTTATCATTTTATGCAGGGCAATTCCCCTATCTATAACATTATTATCGCAGAATTTTTGCATACCGCTATACATTTCGGCATCGCAAAGGCGGAACATTATTGTTTTATCGCCGACTAATGCCTGGTCATGCGATTCGACATAGCCGATATTCTTTTCAAGCGGTCTTCTGCTGGTAAGCTCGAACCAAAGCTTGCCCATATCCCAATTTTCATCGGCAACCTCTTTTAGCATCTTTATCCATAAATCAGGAACTCCCATAGAAAGCCTGTAATCAAAGCCGATACCGCCATCTTTAATAGGAATGCACATTCCAGGCATACCCGACATATCCTCGGCTATAGTTAATGCGTTTTTATTAACCTCGTGAATAAGCTCGTTGGCAAGCATAAGATAGTTGATAGCCTCAATATCTGTATTCATCGAGAAATACATATCGTAATTTGTAAATGCTCTCCCAAGGCCATGGTCAAGGTAAAGCATTGAAGTAACACCGTCAAAACGGAAACCGTCAAAATGGAACTCCTCCATCCAATACTTTAAGTTTGACAAAAGGAAATGCAAAACCTCATTTTTGCCATAATTAAAGAGCTTTGTGCCCCAAGCAGGATGATCACCCCTATCGCCCTTATGAAAATACTGATAAGTCGTTCCGTCAAATTCATTAAGGCCCTCGTTTGTATTATTAACGGCATGAGAATGAACAACATCCAATAAAACTGCAATACCCATACTATGCGCGGTATTGATAAGCGCTTTTAAATCGTTTTTATTTCCAAACCTCGATGACGGCGCAAAGAAATTAGACACCTGATAGCCAAACGAACCATAATACGGATGTTCCATAATAGCCATAATTTGAATAACGTTATAGCCTAACTCTTTGATTCTCGGCAAAACGTTATCCTTAAACTCTTTATAGCTTGAAACCTTACCCTCTTCGCCTGACATACCAATATGGCATTCATAGATAAACGGCGTTCCATGGAACTTAAATCTTTTATCAGTCCAATTAAAATCGCTTGAAGGCTCCTCAATTTCGGCGCACCAAAGGTATGTTTTATTATCCTGAACCACGCGAGTTGCATAGCTTGGAATTCTGCGCAGAATTTTATCGCCACTTATAATAACGGCCTGAACCTTCTGCCCAACTTTTAAAGCATCCCTTCCCTTTAATGCAATCTCAAAAATACCATTTGGCAGCTTCTGCATAGGGTGGCTGCTTATATCCCAATTATTAAAATCGCCGGTTAAATACATACTATCCGCATTAGGAGCCCACTCCCTGTAAACCCAACCGATATTGGTTCTGTGAAAGCCGAAAAATTTATGACCATTTGCAAAATCAGACAGCTTTTTATGTTCTTTTAAGAGTTCTTTTTTCTTTGAAGCATAGCTTTCAACCCTTAGAAAAATATCCTTCTCATAGGGCTTAAGATATGGGTCGATTTCTAAAATTCTCAATTTGTTTTTCAAAGACATATTGAGCCTCCTGGTTTCATCACTCTTCAAGATTATTATATAAAATCGGAAATATAAAAACAACAAAAAGATTAAATATTAAAAAGGGAAAATATAATAATTATCGATTTTGAATCAATCAATTACAATTATCGGGAAACAAGTTGCTCTGAATCTGATTTTAAGACACACCTTTGCCTCAAAGCTATATGAAAAAACCGGAAATATAAAAAAGCCCGAAAACCGAAAGTTTTCGGGCTTAAAATTACTGATTATCGCTCTCGGCTATAACCTTTTTGGCAATAAAGTCAGGAGCCTCCTCATAGCGGGCAAAGTTATACTCAAATACTGCTCTGCCTTGGGCTATTGAACGCATAGCGGTTGAGAAATCGCCCATTTCCGACATAGGAACATCGGCAACAACTTCCTGTTTTTTGTTGTGAAGCGGGTTCATTCCGAGAACTCTGCCGCGACGCTTGTTTATATCACCTATAACATCGCCCATAACATCCTCAGGGATAATAACACTAAGTGTTCCGATAGGCTCTAAAAGAACAGGGTTAGCCATAGGGATTCCTGTTTTAAAGGCAACTGCTGCCGCCATTTTGAAGGACATTTCAGAAGAGTCAACCGGATGATAAGAACCGTCAACAAGAGTGGCTTTAAGGCCAACAACTGGATAGCCTGCAAGGGTTCCTTTCTTGATGCAATCGCGAAGACCTGCTTCAACTGCCGGGAAGAAGTTTTTAGGAACCGAGCCGCCAAAAACATTCTCGGCAAATTCCATTCCCTCGCAATCGCAAGGCTCAAATTCTATCCAGACATCGCCGAACTGGCCATGACCGCCGGACTGCTTCTTATGTCTTCCCTGCACCTTAACCTTTTTCTTGATGGTTTCGCGGTATGCAACCTTAGGTGCTTTAAGGGTTACGCCAACGCCGAACTTTGCTTTGAGCTTGGATGCAATAACATCAATATGCTGTTCGCCAAGACCGGAAACAATCTGTTCCCTTGTTTCTTTATTTGTTCCGACAACGATTGTGGGGTCTTCCTCCGAAAGCTTTGCTAAGCCTTGAGCAATTTTCTCTTCTTCACCGCGGTTCTGAGCATAAACTGCCATTGAAAGAGTGGGCTTCGGGAACGGGACAGTTTTAATCGCTATATTAGCGCCTACCGCGCAAAGAGTATCGCCAGTTTTAACATCACCAAGCTTTGCAACAGAGCAGATATCCCCTGCTGTTGCTTTATCGGCATCCTCCTGCTTGCCACCTTTTAACCACATAATCTTGCCAAGCTTTTCCTCCTTACCGGTGCGCTGATTTACAAGTTTAATATCAGATTTAATGCTTCCTGAGATTATCTTTAAATATGAAAGCTTACCAACGAAGGGGTCGGCAATGGTTTTGAAAACAACTGCCGCATCACTGGCCGCAGGATTGCAGTTTTCTTTACCTTCCGCTCCGCATTTTTCAACACTGTATTCTCTGATTTGAGCCGAAGGAGCAATATCAGATAAAATATCAAGCAACATATCAACTGCGGCGCCTGTGTTATTGATTCCGCAGAATACGGGACTTATTTCACCCGATGCCATACCTTTAGACAGAGCGTCCTTTATTTCATCAGGGGTAAAGGCTTCGCCGCCAAAGTATTTTTCCATAAGCTCTTCGCTTACAGATGCAACGGCCTCAAGTAAAACATCACGCATATTTGAAATATCGGCATCCTCAGGCAACGGTGCTTCAGTAGCATTTGTTCCGTTATAACTATATGCCTTATTCTCAATCAAGTTAACATAGGAAACAACTGTTTCACCCTGGCAATAAGGAATAACAACGGGGCAAATAGTTGCACCATAATGAGCTGTAAGGGTTGATATAACTCTATAGAAATATGCTCTCGGCGAATCTAATTTACCGATAAAGAAAGCAACGGGAACGCCCGCTTCCTTAGCAGAATCATAATTAAGCTGGGCACCAACGGTAAGACCCGATTTACCCGATAAAGCAATTAACGCCGTATCTGCCGCAGTCAAAGCCTCGCTGACACCTCCCGCAAAGTCAAAAAGGCCGGGAGCGTCTAAAAGATTGATTTTTTTATCCTTATATTCAAACTGATAAACGGAGGTTGAGATAGAAACCTTGCGTTGCTTCTCCTCCGCATCAAAATCCATAACCGTTGTTGCATCGGCTGTGCTGCCGATACGATCGGTCATTCCTGCTACGTAAAGCATTGCATCTGCCAAAGTAGTCTTACCGGACGAACCATGGCCAAGCAGAGCAACGCTCTTGATGTTAGAGATGTCAAACTGTTTCATAACTAAAACTCCATTCTTCCGCCTTTTCATATTTTAAAGGCGATTATTGATTTAAAAAAGGCACAATGTTGGAAAACCGGTTCGTAAATTGTGCAAAACAAACAAATTTAATAAATATTTTTTCACAAATTTATTTCTTTTGAATAAGTATAGCACACTTTTTTTACGATTTCAAGTATCCTTATAAATAATTTATACTCCTAAATTTATTACAATTTGCTAACTTAAAAAAAATAAAAGCGTTTTCTTAAAACTTTTAAGAAAACGCTTTTATTTGAAAATATTTTTAAATCCCGGAGAGGATGCCATTGAAATATAATCATCCTGCTCTACTACAATATGGTCAACTAAGGTTATACCCATAGCCGCTAAAGTTTGCTTGAGTTCAGCAGTTGCCGAAATATCATCTCGCGACGGTAAAGCAATACCGTTTGGATGATTATGAGCAATTATGCAGGCGTTACAATTAGGATATTTTACAACCTTTTCGACAAGCCTTCTGAAATTAAGCATTACCGCGTTGGCATCGCCATCACAAACCTTCTCAAAGCCCAAAACGCGGCAAGCGGAATCAAGGCAAAGAACGGTAACCTGCTCGACCTTCAAATTCTTATAATATTTAACAAAATATTCGCCGCAATTTTCAGGGTCCTTCAATTTCTTGATTTTATCGAAATTATCATTATATCTTCTGCATACAGGAACAATCATAGTTATAAATACTGCGGCAGAGGTTGATATGCCGTCAACAACCATCAGTTGCTCAACCGAAGCATTAAATACAGCACTCAATGAACCGAAATGGTCAAGCAATTTATGCGCAAGCTCATTAGTATCTTTTCTTGGGATACAATAAAACAAAATAAGCTCTAAAATCTCATGGTCATTAAAGCCGTCAAGGCCGTTTTCAATAAATCTTTTTCTCATTCTCTGGCGATGGCCTGAATGAATAGATTTTTCATCTTTCTTCTTTTCCAATTTCGATGCACCTGCCTTTCAAGCACTATATGTATTATATTATCATTTATTAACGCTATTTTCAACAATATTTTGTTATTATATGTTGAAAATGAACAGGGTTTATGATATTATAAATTCGGTATATTTGCAGATAAATGATTATCGCCAAAAGCAAGTCTTACCGTTCATATTTATTAAGTTTCAGATTATTAACTGCATAAAGGCGAGGCTTTAATATGAAAATTATGATTACCGGCTCCGATTTAGAAGAAACTGTCGGCGATAAGATGCGTTATTGGGAAGATGCACTGAAAGAATATATTGAAAACCTGAATCAAGTTATTTAAGGCTTTAGCCTTTTAAATAAAAGAACGGAGTAAACGAAATGAAAACTTATCTTGTTACCGGCGGTGCCGGATTTATCGGTTCAAACTTTGTTATTTATATGCTCAACAAATACAATGATGTTAAGATCATCAATGTTGACTCGCTTACCTATGCCGGCAACCTTGAAAATCTTACCTCGGTTGAAAATAACCCCAACTATTCATTTGTTCAGGCAGATATCCGCGACCATGACGCCATTCGAAAGATATTTGACGAAAATGAAATTGACTATGTTGTTAACTTTGCGGCAGAAAGCCATGTTGACCGCAGCATAAGCGACCCCGAGATTTTTGTTAAGACTAATGTTTTAGGAACTGTTAACTTGCTTAATATTGCAAAAGCAGCTTGGCAGATTGGCGATGACCGGTATAAAGAAGGCGTTAAATTTCATCAGGTTTCAACCGATGAGGTTTACGGCTCATTAGGAGAAACAGGCTTCTTTACGGAGACTACTCCCCTTTCTCCTCACTCACCCTACTCATCATCTAAAGCCGCTGCAGATATGTTTGTTCAAGCTTATCATGATACCTATAAGCTTCCTATTAACATCACCCGTTGCTCTAACAACTACGGACCTTATCAGTTCCCTGAGAAGCTTATTCCCCTTATCATGAATAATACACTTCTTCATAAAGACCTCCCTGTTTATGGCGATGGTATGCAGGTTCGCGATTGGCTTTATGTTGATGACCATTGTAAAGCAATTGATATGGTTATCCGCGATGGCAAGGTTGGCGAGGTTTATAATGTTGGTGGCCATAACGAGCGTCCTAATATTTTTATCGTTAAAACCATCATTGAATATATCAAGGAAAATGTTGATTCTGAGGTTGGCGAGCATATGATTAAGCATGTTGCTGACCGTAAGGGCCATGACCGCAGATACGGTATTGACCCGCAGAAAATCAAAGATGACCTTGGCTGGTATCCCGAAACAACCTTTGAGGTTGGCATAAAGAAAACTCTTAAATGGTATCTCGATAACAAGGAATGGTTCAACAATGTAACCAGCGGCGCTTATCAGAAATACTATGAGAAAATGTATAAGGATAAATAATCTTTTAGAAAACGGGATTGTAAAATGGGTAAATTTAACTTTATAAAAGTGGAACGACCCCGATATTGCTGTAAAGTGGCCCATTTCCGATGATATGGAGATTATCCTTTCTGAAAAGGATAAGATCAATCCCTTCTTTCGCGAATTTAAAAAATAAGGTTTACAAATAATATACTGAATACAACGGCTGCAATATCTGAGCATATTGCAGCCGTTATTGTATGCCTTGTGTTTTTAATATTACAAGAGCCAAAATAAACAGCGGCGGTATAAAAGGTTGTTTCACTGGAACAGCATATAACAGATGCTAGCATTCCTATATATGAATCGGGCCCATAGGCTTCAAAAGTATCGGCAAGCAACGCCGCGGAACCGCTACCCGAAATCGGCCTTAGAAGTGCCATTGGAACAACCTCTTTAGGAAGTCCGATTCTTGCTAAAAACGGTGAAGCAGCGCCTGCTATAAAATCTATAACTCCTGATTCCCTGAGCAGTTTAACCGCAAAAATAAGCGCTAAAATTGTCGGTATGATTTTAACTGCAGAGTTCAGCCCCTTTCCTGCACCTTCTATAAACGTTTGAAATACATTTACCTTTTTAAAAATACCTGCAAAAATAAAAAGCAAACAAATAAGAAGCAGAATATAATTTAGAACCGAACTCATAATTTCTCCCTCCTTAATGCTCTATCCACTATTAAACCCACAAGAAGTGCCGCTAATGAAGAAGCCAAAACCGCAGGGAGAATTGCCATAGGCTCCTCTGAGCCATATTTAGCCCTTAAAACTGCAGTTGTTACGGGGACTAACTGAACTGAAGCAGTATTTATTACAACAAAGGTCGCCATACTGTCTGTAGCCCGACTTTTATCGGGATTATTTGCATTCATTCTTCTCATCGCCTCAACACCTAACGGGGTTGCGGCATTTCCAAGGCCTAAAAGATTGGCGGTTATATTCATTGAAATTGCCCTTTTGGAGCTTTGATCATTTTTTAGCTCAGGAAAAATCGGCTTTATTATAGGAGAAAGTATTTTCGAGAAAATCTCGGTAATTCCACTTTGTTCGGCTATTTCCATAAAACCGCCCCAAAACGCCATTATTCCAATCAATGAAAGTGATAGTTCTGTTGCACTTTCAATTCCGCTTTGCAGCACCAAAGTAAAATCCGTTTTGCCGCTGACCATTATAAACACACTCGATATAACTACCAAAATTATCCAAACAATATTAAGCATAAATCCACCCGAAATTACTTTTTTATTGATAAAGAAAAGTTGACACTCAAAGTTAAGCAATGTATAATTATGTTGAATTAGGTCGAATTTTAACGAATGGGGAGTTTTTATGATGAAATCAACAGGAATTGTGAGAATGGTTGACTCGGTTGGCAGAATTGTTCTCCCTGCCGAAATAAGAGAGAAATTCGGAATTAAAGAAGGCGGCGAGCTTGAGATTTATGTTGATTCAAGCTCAATTATATTAAAGAAATATGAGCCAACCTGCATCTTTTGCGGCTCCACAAAGGATATAACTGTTTTTAAAGAGCGTAATGTTTGCAACAAATGCCTTGAGCATTTAAAAACAATTTAACGATATATATTTATTAACTTTAATTTAATTTTAGAAATAAAGCCGCTAAAGTTTAAGCTTTAGCGGCTTTTATGCTTGCTTGACTAAACACAATAGTTTATTTATAATACTAATATAACACTATAATGATTATCGAACGTCGAGAAATTGATTAAATTTCTCGACAAAGCCGATAAAAATCGGCTTTATGTTACAAACAACGTCTTAAAACGTAGTTTTGTAACTTCGATGTCATTTCAATGAATATGTTCAATTACCGTTGGTAATTGTTTGCGAATTCTTTGAATTCGCAGTCGAAATAAGACTTTGCCTTATTTCGACATAAACATAGTCATTATAAAA
>CASFLA010000083.1 GCA_949295415.1 uncultured Oscillospiraceae bacterium | reverse complement strand
ACACCGCGGATAATCATCATATCATCGCTTCTGCCCATAGGCTTGCTCATTTTTATAAGAGTTCTGCCGCAGGAACATTTCTTTCTGCTTAAAACGCAGATATCTCTTGTTCTGTAGCGGAGCAAGGGGAAGGCCTCTTTATCGAGAGAGGTGAAAACAAGCTCGCCTTTTTCGCCCTCAGGGAGAACTTCTCCTGTATCGGGGTCGATAATTTCGGCATAGAAATGGTCCTCGTTTATATGCATACCGTTCTGCTCAGAGCATTCAAAAGAAACTCCGGGACCACTGGTTTCAGTAAGTCCATAAATATCATAAGCCTTAATGCCAAGGCTCTTTTCAATGCTTCGTCTCATTTCCTCGGTCCAAGGCTCTGCACCGAAAATGCCTGCTTTAAGCTTATTATCCTCGGGTTTATAGCCTTGTTCAGCCAAGGTTTCGCCGATATATGCGGCATAAGATGGGGTGCAGCAGATAATGGTGGAACCTAAGTCCATCATAAACTGAATCTGACGTTCAGTATTACCTGATGACATAGGCAAGGTTAAGCATCCAACCTTGTGCGAGCCGCCGTTAAGACCGGGGCCACCTGTGAAAAGTCCGTAGCCGTAGCATACCTGACAAACGTCCTCGTTAGTTCCGCCAACGGCAACGATTGCTCTTGCACAGCAGTCTTCCCAAAGGTCGATATCATGCTGGGTATAGAAAGCAACAACTCTTTTACCGGTTGTTCCTGAGGTTGACTGAATACGAACGCAGTCTTTAAGGTCTTTACCTAAAAGGCCATAAGGATAGGCATCGCGAAGGTCAGCTTTTGTTAAGAAGGGGAGCTTACTTATATCGTCAACACTCTTAATGTCCTCAGGCTTAACGCCTTTTTTATCCATAAGCTCTCTATAGTAGGGAACATTATCATAAACATGGCGCACCTGCTTAACGATTTTCTCGTTCTGAATTGCCCTTATTTTTTCATAAGGCGCGGTTTCAATTTCGGGCTGGTAATAATTTTGCATCAGAAACATTCCTTTACAGATTAGTAGTTATAACCTAAATCAAAAGCTTTTTTATTTATTCCTACAAACTGTGGCTTAACGCTCTTTTCAATAGCGGCAATCCACTTATCGTAGGAGATATCGAAATACTTTGCAAGTCTTCCCATTAAAACGATATTAACGGATTTTGCATTTCCTGCTTCGGTGGCAAGGCTTAACGCATCAATATTATCAACAAAGACGCCTTTTGCCTTAAGCTCGTTTAAAACCTCGTCGGGATAAACGGCGGCGCCTGTAATAACGGGCATAGGGTCAATAGCTTGGGTGTTAACGATAATCTTACCGCCTTTTTTAAGGCAAGACGCATGACGGGCGGCTTCAAGCTTCTCAAAAGATATGATGAAATCTGCCTCGCCTGAAGAAATGACAGGAGAATAAACCTTATCGCCAAAACGGACATATGTAACAACCGAACCGCCGCGCTGGCTCATTCCGTGAACCTCGCTGACCTTAACATCATAGCCCTCATCGGTGAGCAGCTTGCCGAGCAGCTTACTTGCAAGCAAGCTTCCTTGACCGCCAACGCCGACAATCATAATATTCTTGGTTTCCATTTATCTTTCCCCCTTTTCTATTGCGCCAAGGCGGCACATCTGGGTGCAAACATCACAGCCAACGCACTGTGTAAAGTCAATTTTAGCCTTGCCGTTCTTCATGCTGATAGCAGGGCAACCGAGTTTCATACACATTTTGCAGCCAACACATTTATCCTCGTTAACCTTAACGGCAGGCTTTGCCTTAACATACTTTAAGAGCATACAGGGTCTGCGGGAAATAATAACCGAAGGCTCTGCTACTTTCAGCTCTTCCAGAACGGCATCCTCGCACTCTTTAAGGTTATAGGGGTCAACAACTCTGACTCTCTTAATGCCGAGCGATTTGCAAAGCTCCTCAAGATTTACTGCAGCAGCAGGCTCGCCTTTAATTGTGTAGCCTGTGGTGGGGTTCTGCTGATGACCGGTCATACCGGTAATCGAGTTATCAAGAATAATAACGGTTGAATTAGAGCCGTTATAAGCGATATTTACAAGGCCTGTCATACCTGAATGCATAAAGGTTGAATCGCCGATAACGCAAACGGTTTTACCCTCGGATTCCTTGCCGCCGGCTTTATTAAAGCCATGGATACCCGAAACCGATGCACCCATACAAAGAGTTGAATCAAGGGCAAAAAGCGGTGCGGCAGAGCCTAAGGTATAGCAACCGATATCGCCGAGAACGGTAATTTTATTTTTAGACAAGGTATAGAAAAGACCTCTATGCGGACAACCGGCGCACATAACGGGAGGACGAACGGGAATATTAGAGTCTGCCGAAACGGTTTCGGGCAGCTCAAGACCAAAAGCGGCTTTAATAACCGATTGATTATATTCGCCTAAAGGAGAGAACATCTCTTTGCCGATGCAGTCAACACCGATATTTTTAAGGTGGCTCTCGATAATTCCGTCAAGCTCCTCGATAACATAAAGCTTTTCTACATTTGCGGCAAAATTCTTTATAAGGTCAACAGGCAGAGGATTAACAATGCCGAGTTTTAAAACAGAAACGGTATCGCCGAAAACCTCTTTAACATACTGATAGCAGGTTCCTGAGCATATAATACCGATTTCTTTTCCATCATTTTCAACGCGGTTGAGGTTGCTTGTTTCGCCAAGATGTCTTAACTTTTCGGTCCTTTCCTCAACAAACGGATGGCGCTTAACTGCGTTTGCAGGAGCCATTATGTATTTCTGCGGGTTCTTTTCGTAAGGCAAGAGCTCCTTTTCAACTCTGTCTTCTAATTCAACCTGACTCTGAGAATGAGCAATTCTTGTGCACATTCTTACAATAACGGGCGTATCATATTCCTCTGAAATATTAAAAGCGGCTTTAGTAAATTCTTTAGCCTCAGATGAATCGGCAGGCTCTAACATAGGAACCTTTGCGGCAATAGCATAATGCCTTGAATCCTGCTCATTCTGAGAAGAATGCATTGCAGGGTCATCAGCAACGAATATTACAAGGCCGCCGTTGACACCCGTATAAGAAAGGGTAAACAAGGGATCAGCCGCAACATTCAGGCCAACATGCTTCATAGCACAAGCGCTTCTAACACCGCGCAAGGATGCGCCGAAAGCTACCTCTGCGGCAACCTTTTCGTTGGGTGCCCATTCGCAATAGATTTCATCATATTTGGCGGCGAATTCGGTTATCTCGGTTGAAGGAGTTCCCGGATAGCTTGAAATCACCTTAACGCCGGCTTCATAAAGACCGCGCGCAATTGCCTCGTTTCCGAGCATCAATTTTTTCATAATAAAGTATCCCCTCTATAAGTCACATAAACTATGACTTTATTCTAGCACACAATGAATAGTGTGACAAGAAAAAAATCCTGCCACACTGAGATTAAATCGTGATTTATTTTCCTAAACTGTCAGTTACGGCAACAGTTTTAGTATTCTCATAGCATTCGAATATTTTATCAACATCTTTTGGCATAGTCTTTTTGGTTAAAAGGCTCACAATCGGAATGATAATAAGACCGCCTACCATAGCAAATACACCCGAATAGAGAGAGTTTGTAAATACGAATGAGAGAACGGGTATTTCTGCAACCGAAATCCAACCCAAAGATACCGCAAGCTGAACCAATTCAAGACCAACACCGAAGACAAAAGAAGCAACAACGGCGGCCTTAGAGGTTTTCTTGAAGTATAAGCCATAGAGGAACGGGGCCAAGAAGGCACCGGCGAGCGCACCCCAGGAAACGCCCATCATCTGTGCGATAAAGAGGCTCTTGTTATTTGCCTGCTTTATAGCGATAAGTGCCGAAAGAACGATAAACACAACGATGAATGCGCGCATAATAAGCATCTTTTTCTTTTCACTGAGCTTGTGCTTACAAAGAGGCTCAATAAAGTCAAGAGTAATGGTTGAGCCGCTGGCTAAAACGAGCGAGGAAAGGGTTGACATTGAAGCCGAAAGAACAAGCACGATAACTATGCCGATAATAACAGGGGAAAGGGTTGAAAGCATAGTCGGAATAACGGCATCAAAGCCCAAGGCTTTAACATCAACATCATAGAGTCTGCCAAATCCGCCGAGGAAGTAGCAGCCGCCTGCAACTATAAGGGCAAAAACTGTTGAAATAATAGTTCCTTTTTTAATGGAATCCTCATTTTTAATGGCATAGAACTTGCCAACCATCTGAGGAAGTCCCCAAGTGCCGAGTGAGGTAAGTAAAACAACAAAGAGCAGGAACAATGGCTGAGGGCCTAAGAAGGAAGCATACTGCCAGCCGCCGTTTTTGCCTGTAGCAAGTGTTTCAATAGCGGCAGAGAGTCCACCGTTATCATTTAAAACGGCAAAGATAACTGCAACTATGCCGACTAACATTATCATACCCTGAATAAAATCGTTAATGGCGGTTGCCATATATCCGCCTACAAGAACATAAAGTGCGGTCAGTGCTGCCATAATGATAACGCAAACTGAGTAATCAATTCCCTCGAATGCCATGGCAAAAAGGCGGGACAAGCCGTTATAAAGCGAAGCGGTATAGGGAATAAGGAATATAAAGGTTATAACCGAAGCGGCAACCTTAAGTGATTTAGAATCAAATCTTGCGCCAAAGAAATCGGGCATAGTTTTACTGCCTATATGCTGAGTCATAACTCTTGTTCTTCTGCCTAAAACAACCCAGGCAAGCAGCGAACCGATGAAGGCGTTGCCAAGCCCAATCCAGGTTGACGCAAGGCCAAAGTCCCAACCGAACTGACCTGCATAGCCAACGAAAATAACGGCTGAAAAATAAGATGTGCCAAATGCAAAGGCGCTAAGCCAGGGGCCAACCGAACGTGAACCCAAAACAAAGCCGTTAACATCGGTTGAATACTTCTTGGAATAGATGCCTATTGCAATCATTGCCGAAAAGAATACAACAAGAAGACCTAAGGTTATGAGCATTACTGAATTCATATATATATACCACTCCTTGTTTATCGTTTATTCTGCTCAAGAACAAGTTTATCTGCTCCGTAGATTTTGCGAAGTTTAGGTTTTTCAATTTTACCTGTAGGGTTACGGGGAACATCGGCAAAGATGATTTTCCTCGGTCTTTTATATCTCGGCATTCCCTTACAGAAGTCGTTGATTTCCTCCTCGGTGCAGGTCATACCGTCTTTAATTTTTATAACTGCGGCGGCAATTTCACCGAGGCGCTCATCAGGAAGACCGATAACCGCAACATCGTGAACCTTATTAAAGCCACGGATAAAGTCCTCAATCTGAACGGGGTAGAGGTTTTCGCCACCGGTGATGATAACATCTTTTTTGCGGTCAACCAAGAAAATAAATCCGTCAGAATCCTTGGTTGCCATATCTCCGGTGTAAAGCCAGCCGTCCTTAAGTGATTTTGCGGTAGCCTCGGGGTCGTTATAATAGCATTCCATAACGCCATCGCCCTTTAAACAAAGCTCGCCAACGCCGTCCTTCTCGACCTCGTTGCCGTTTTCGTCAACGATTTTTACTTCCCAACCATAGCCTGGAATACCAATAGCGCCAACCTTATGTATATTCTCAACGCCCAAATGAACAGCACCGGGGCCTATAGACTCTGAAAGTCCGTAGTTTGTATCATACTGATGATTGGGGAAGTAATCAAGCCAATGCTTTATAAGACTCTGAGGAACGGGTTGAGCGCCAATATGCATTAAGCGCCATTTGGAAAGGTCATAATCCTCTAATTTTATTGCACCGGAATCAATAGCGTTAAGTATATCCTGCGCCCAAGGGACTAATAACCAAACGATAGTGCATTTTTCTTTACTTACGGCATCAAGTATAAACTCGGGGCGAGTTCCTTTAAGAAGAACTGCTTTTGAACCGCTTATAAGCGAACCGAACCAATGCATCTTTGCGCCTGTATGATAAAGCGGAGGAATACAAAGGAAAACATCATCCGCAGACTGCGAATGGTGGTTCTGCTCAACTTTGCAGGAATGAATCAACGCCTTATGCTTATGCAAAATCGCCTTGGGGAAACCGGTTGTTCCGGAAGAGAAATAAATGGCGGCATAATCATCCTCGGTTATAGGAAGATTAGGATTGTTACTTGCGCAGTCAGAGGTTAAATTAAGATAACTCTCTGCAAATGAGGGGCAACCGTCGCCAACATAAACGAGCAGGCGTTTCTGGCTTATACTGTCAGCAATTTCTTCAACACGACCGATAAACTCGGGACCGAAAACAAGCATATCAACCTCAGCTAAATCGAGGCAATATTTAATCTCGTCAGATGAATATCGGAAGTTAAGCGGAACTGCAATTGCGCCTGTTTTTAATATACCGAAATAAATGGGCAACCACTCAAGGCAGTTCATAAGAAGAATGGCAACCTTATCTCCCTTGCCGATGCCTCTTTCAATAAGAGCGTTTGCAAAGCGGTTGGCCTTTTCATTGAATACCGACCAGGTTATTTCTCTGCGGTAATGTGTTCTTTCAGTTGGTTGAACCAGCTCATATTCGCGCCAGGTTAAGCGGCGGTCGTCATAAACCTCGGGGTTTATTTCAACCAAAGCGGTTTTTGCGCCTATTTCTGAGCTGTTTTTTTCGAGTAAATCAATAATCGTCATTTTTTCACCTTTTAAAATAATTATTTTGTGTTATACTAATTTAAAGAAAAGGAGGTATAAAATATGGTAATTGATTTTCATACGCATACTTTTCCCGATAAAATTGCAGAAAAAACGATAGAGCATTTATCTAAAAAGGGTGGCATAAAGCCTTATAGAGACGGCACATATTCTTCCCTTAAAAAATCAATGCAGGCCTCGGGAGTTGATGTTTCAATAGTGCTTCCCGTTGCCACAAATCAAAGTCAGGTAGAAACAATAAACAATCTTTCTGCCGAGCTTTCCGGCAAGAACGGAATATATTATTTTGGAGCAATTCATCCTGATTGCTCAGATGTTGAAGCAGTTCTTGACGATATAAAGGAAAAAGGCTTAAAGGGAATCAAACTTCATCCCGATTATCAGGGAGCCTACTTTGATGACCCCAGATATATAAGGATAATAGGCGAGGCAGCTAAAAGGGAACTTATAATAGTTACCCATGCAGGCCGCGATGTTGCTTACCCTGAGGATATTCATTGCACGCCCGATATGGTGCTCAACGTTTTAAGTGAGCTTAAAGGCGTTATTGAAGACCGCTTAGTGCTAGCCCACATGGGAGGCTTTGATTTAGAGGATGAGGTTTTAGAAAAGCTGATCGGCAAGCCCGTTTATATGGACACAGCAGCAGTGCTGGACAGGTATCCTATCAAATGCAAGCAAATAATTGAGGCTCATGGGGCAGATAAAATTTTATTTGCAACCGATTCGCCTTGGGCCGACCAGGCAAATATGCTCGAATGCCTTAAAAGCCTTGGTCTTAGCCAAAAGGATAACGACCTGATTCTCTATAAAAATGCCAAAAGATTTCTTGGGGACACTTTAGCGCTTTAAAGTCCCAAAAGTATATTGCCATTATACACCCAGGCTTATTAAAAATCAACCCCAAAAAAGCGAAAAATATCGAATTTAGAAAAAACGGATGAAAGAGGTAGTGCTCAAAAAGCCGTTTTTTATTTTGCTAATTGATATGAATATATAAATCGAATGAATAATATTCAAATTGAATAGAATATTCTGTCATTTTTTTGACTAAAAATTCTCTTTATATTTGATTTTTCAAAATAACTAATGTTTTAATTGTATATTGTCTTGACAAAGGTTGGCCATAAGCGTATAATATTTTCATTGATTGAAAAATATGAATATTTATTCATTTAAACTTGAACTATGCAAACATTCCGAAAGGAGAACCATTATGGCTAAGATGTGGGCAGGAAGAACAGATGGACAGGTTGATAAAATCGCCGATGATTTTAATTCGTCGATTCATTTTGACTGCAGAATGTTCCGTCAGGATATAAAGGGTAGCTCGGCTCATGCCGCAATGCTTGCAAAGCAGGGAATTATTGCCGAGGAAGAAGCCGATACCTTAATAAACGGCTTAGAGGGCATATTATCCGATTTAGAAAGCGGAAAATTAGAGTTTGATATGACCGCCGAGGATGTACATATGTTCATAGAGCAGGAGTTAACTGCAAGACTGGGTGAGGTTGGTAAAAAGCTTCATACTGCAAGAAGCAGAAACGACCAGGTTGCTCTTGATATAAGAATGTACTTAAGAGATGAAATCGAGGAGATATTAGAAAAAATCAACTCCCTGGTTTTGGTTATTACCGATAAAGCACAGGAGTATAAGAAGACTATTATGCCGGGTTATACTCATCTTCAGCGCGCTCAGCCGATCACCTTCGGCCATCATCTTATGGCCTATGCTATGATGCTGCTCCGCGATATCGATAGATTAAACGATTGCAAAAAGAGAATGAACCAGTCTCCCATAGGCGCTTGTGCATTGGCCGGAACAACCTATAATACTGACCGCAGATTTGAGGCGGAAAAATTAGGCTTCGATGGCATTTGCGAAAATTCGCTGGATGCAGTTTCTGATAGAGATTTCTGCTTAGAGCTTATGAGCACATTTTCAATTCTCATGATGCATCTTTCAAGATTTTCTGAAGAGATTATCCTTTGGTCAAGCTGTGAGTTCAAGTTCGTTGAGCTTTCCGATGCCTTTACAACCGGCTCATCAATAATGCCTCAGAAGAAGAATCCTGATATGGCTGAGCTTGTTCGCGGAAAAACCGGCAGAGTTTATGGCGATTTGTTTGCACTTTTAACAACGCTCAAAGGTCTTCCTTTAGCATATAACAAGGATATGCAGGAGGATAAGGAAAGCGTATTCGATGCAGTTGATACCGTTAAAGCTTGCCTTGATGTATTTAAAGGAATGCTCGAAGGCTTGAAGGCTAATGAGGCCAATATGAAAAAGGCGGCAGGCGCAGGCTTTATTAACGCAACCGACCTTGCAGATTATCTTGTAAAAAAAGGCTTACCGTTCCGCTCGGCATATAAAATTTCGGGCTCGATAGTTGCCGATTGTATAGTTAAGAATATCGTTCTTGAGGATGTTGCGTTAGCTGATTATAAAAAGTATAGTGACCTTTTTGAAAATGATGTTTATAAGGAAATTGACCTTACAACCTGTGTCGAAAAAAGAATCAGCGAGGGCGGAACAAGCTTCCAATCTGTTGAAAAACAGATTGCTTTTATAAGAAAAAGGATTAAATAATGACTAAATCCGAAAGTTATACAATTTGTGCTTGATTTTGTTCATTGGTTATCGGATGTGATTGTCCTAACACTATTCAATTGTGCAGAAACCGTCTTGTATGGACCAACTCAGACGGCAAGGTTTATTCCCTTGTTTCTCAAAACCAATATAATGAGAGGTCAGTGTTTGCAATCTCTGAAATGATAGAAAGGTCGTTGAAAAATGAAAGCGACCTTAAATCA
>CASFLA010000082.1 GCA_949295415.1 uncultured Oscillospiraceae bacterium | reverse complement strand
TACTCGGCTTGCTTCCCTGCATCATAAACCTTTTGCTCATTTTCGGCAACGGTGACTAATTTTTCTGCTATACTCATAAGCTCTCACCGCCTATAAGGGAATTTTGAATTTCGATTATTCTGTCAAGCGCGGCTTCAATATTTTCAATTTCAGGTGAGAACGGAAGCCAACAAGCTCCGTCAAAAAGATATAAAACTCCGTCGCCTTTTTTGCTGTTTTCCGTAACCTTAAGAATTGAGAGGCCGGGGCCGGAGAACCTTAAACCATCTTCTGTTTCCTCCTCGTCTGAATCAAGGAAAAAGGCAAACCCGATACCTTCGCCGGATAGAGCAAATGTCTCAGAAATTGTAAATCTTGATTCATGCTCAGTGCCCTCCGAATAAACGCGCTCACCGGTAACGGTGGCAATACCGTTTTCAATTTCAAAATGAAGATAAAGAGTATTTTGCCCCTCAAAGTTTGAAACTGCAAAGCCGCTGCCCTCCGGACCGTTTACAACTAGATAAAGATAAGATTCGCCCCCGCAGGTGTAATCATCGGTCTTGGCATAAACATCAAATGAAGTTGAACCTGAACCGAAATAGACAGTTGTATCCTTCTGCAATAATGAGCCGTTAAAAAGCAGCTTTGCTCCGCCAACTGCATAAACATCTCCAATCGATGCAGAATCGGGCAGTTCTGTTTTCTTTTCATAGTCACCGATAAATCTAAGGCATCTTCTCAAATCGGGCGAAATCCCATGATACAACGGCTCAGCTGTTGTTCCGGATTTATCAGTAATGGTAATTGCAACTCCGCCCTCTATCGCCGACACATTGGCTATAGGACTAAAGCCGTCAAAGCGGCCCGAATCAGCAGCAGTTTCCATATCATTTAATACCTGCTGCGCTTTTCTTGCGTTTTCTTGGGCTTGTGTAGCCGCATCGCTTGCAGTTTTAGCAGAATCAGAGGCTGATTCGCTACTCTCGGTTGCCAAAGCGGCATTCTTTGCCGAATCATTTTCAAATTTTTCGCATCTTGCAAGCGCCGCCTCAATTGCATTGGGCGCGGCATCAGATTGGCCTGACATACCCTCTGAAAAGCCAACCTCGAGCTCGAAAACGGCCGATTTTGAAATTTCTTTGGGCACACCCTCGCTTATAACATAGCCGATTATCTGACAGTTTATTTTAGGCGGTGTTAAGCAGGACTGCGGCAAGCAGTAGCTTATTTCATCGTTTATCGGATAAACGGGCTCACTATACAACCCATTTATAACAAAACGAAAATACGATGGATTTCCGAAATATTGCATAATTTCCTCCGATAAGCCTAAAAGAAATACAACCGCATTATGCTCTCCGCTATATCCAATCGGCGTCGAAGCCTCCATAAGAGAAACCGCTCCGTTTTTTTGAATCAAAAGCTTGGTAGTTCTCATAATTTTTTCCTCCTATATTTTTTAAAAAACAGTTTCCGAAAAAAAGCATTATTTTGTGCAACGTTGGTGCAACCTTTGTCAAGTGTTTTTGAAAATACAAATTGTATATAAGTTTCCGTAATGCTAACCTTTTTAATTTTATGTTAACTAAATAACCTACCCGGTTATCCAAGTTTTGCACAGCTTTTTTAACATAATAGTTTGTCGAAACAGCGTTTTTAATGGCTTTTCGCTTAAAAATTGGGGATAACTATGTTAATAACGTGGATTACTAAGTGTATATAAATAATAGGTGTAAAAAATTATGTCAAGCAGGCGTAACGCGACTTTTTGCTCTGAAATTCGACTTTTGAAAATCTATTTGTCGGATTATGAGTAAAATAAAAAAGCCAATGTTAAAAAACATTGGCTTTAAAATATAGATTATTTTTATATAATGGTTGCTGTGGCATCCTCAAGCGAAATTTCTAACACAAAAGCTATCTCCGAGCAGACGATTTTTATAACTTCCTTCATAATAATTTCATCGACAATATGGAGCCTTTTTCCGCTATTTGATAAATCGCTCTGATGGTATTTAATCGCCCTTAAAACATTCAAACAAGCTTTTCTATCGGCTATCGAAACGATTTCTCTGAAGTGGTTTTTGCGGGCGTTATCATCCTCAATCCATTCCGGTTCGGTATTTTTAACCTCATCTATCAGATTTAGAATTTCAATCTTAGATAAAACCTTATGCACCCTGTTTAGCAGCTTTTCATTATCGGTTGGAATAAAAACGGTTGCGGTTTCCTGCGAAGTAGGCTTCAGAACATAGTAATCTTTTGAAAGCTTGCCGATTTTCTTGGTTTCAACATCAACAACCTTGCAAAGACCGGTTGCTGCATAAACAACCATCTCGCCCACTTTAAGCATTCTTATCCCGCCTTACTCTAATGTTATTTTTAAAATTATATCACATAAAAAATTTTTATGTAATCAGCATTTTTGACAAATATTTTGAAAGATTTCGGCAAATTTTTTCCTATTACGCTTCTATAGTATATTTTTCGTGCGTCTTTTTCCCTTCTCTATATTTTTGGAAGATTATGTAATTTTTGTTCGATTGCATAAAAAACTCCCATTGTAAATGATATAATCCTCTTAGAGTAGATACTTGAAAAAACAAAAAGCTTT
>CASFLA010000081.1 GCA_949295415.1 uncultured Oscillospiraceae bacterium | reverse complement strand
AGGCAAATAAAAAATGCCCCTTTAGGGGCAGCCGGTGAAAGAGTTGCGGCTGGCAAACCTTTCGACGAGCCTATAGGCTCGGCCGGTCTTATGCCCAAAGGGGACAGTGCATACTACCGGCACGGCCGGTAGTTATGATTTCTTATTGAATAAAACGCCATAGTAATCGTTAGCGAGAACCTTTTTAGAGAACTGCAGCTTGTTGCTGACAATTGAACTGATGCGCTTTATATAATCGTTATCAACAGCAGCACCTTCGGCAGCAGGTGTAAAGGTTTTGGTTTTTGCATTATAAAAGCCTTCGGTGGTAAGCCAACTGCGGTTAGACCACATAACGATAGGTTCGGCATCTGAGAAAACATCGCGGCCAACAAGCAGTCTTGAATCAAATTCCATTCCAAAAAGGTTAGAAACGGTAGGAACAATATCAAGGCTGTAAACAGGGGTATCAACAACTATGTTTTTATTCTCAATGCAACCGCTCCAGATTATAAGTGTTGAGTGGTCGCGCTGTTTGCAGTTTTCTACCTTATAGCCATAAAGCTCATCAAGATAGCTTGCATCGGTGCCCCAAGCGGCGCTCTCGTCAAGTCCGTAAGGATAATGGTCGGTGCCTAAAACTATAACGGTATCGTCTGCGATGCCTGCCTTTTCGAGCTGGGAAATAAGGCTGGTCAGCGCTTTCTCAAGCTCGTAGTTTGCGGCATGGTAGCATTTTATAGTTTCGGAAGCATTCATATTCTCATAGACCGAATAATTGCGGTAAGACATCATATTGCCGTTTCTCGAATATTCGCAATGACCGCTAACCGTCATATAATAAACGCTGAACGGTTGCTTATCGATATAATCGGTAATGGTAAAATCTATCATTTCAAGGTCGCTCTGCGGCCAGCAGTTCTTAACGCCCTTTTCCATTCCGTTGCCCATACCGATAAATTTATCATAGCCGATATTTTCGTGGGTTTTGTTGCGGTTATAATAGGTGTATGAGTTGTTGTGATATGCGAAGCTCGTATAATTCAGTCTGCGAAGCTGGTTGCCGAGAGTGAAATACATATTTTTGCCCGGGGTCTGCTGCATACTGATAACAGAGCCCGAGGGAGCAAGACCCGTAAGGTTAGTATATTCTCCTCCGGTGGTGCTTCCGCCCCAGTCAGGCTGATAGTAATCGGTAAACTTAATACCCTTATTCGCAAGGCGGTAAAGAGTAGGGGTCATAACGGGGTCAATAACCTCGCTTGAGAATGCCTCGGCAGTTATCATAATAAGGTTTTTGCCTTTAAAAATTCCTGTATATTCATTCTTCTTTGAGGGGGTTAAGCCGGCAACATAGGAATGAAGCGATTTCAATGTTGAACTACCGGTGCTTTCTGCTAATGCCGCAAAATCAATATCCATTTTATTTTCGCCGTAAACAATAGTCTCGGGTTCGGGCGGCTCAACCGGGGTTATAACCTCAACATTATCAAACTCGCCTGCTTTTTCATCGCCGATAATAATATCCTCAATATCCAAACGCAATGCAGTAAACATTCCAAAGCCTGTAAAGGCACTGTTAAACTCATAATCCTTTGAATAAAAATTGCGGTCAGGCGAAACATAATGAGCAAAAAGATGAGCACTGATAAAAAGAACAACCGAGGCCGCCGCTAAAGATATGCGAAGTGCGTTATGATTCGGCTGTTCATCCCTGCGACCTCTGTGGCTCATAAAGCCGTAAATAACTATGGGCAGAGCAATAATGATAATGCGCCACCAGTTAGCAATAATAAGCGTGAAAACATTGCCTGAAAAGCCTTCCGCAACACCGCCGGCGCCGATAAAAATAGAGGAAAGGCTCATAAAGTTTTTAAATGCATTCTGAATTAAAAATTCCGCAACGGTCAAAACACCGTAAATTCCTGTAAATACAATAACGAGTATTCGGTTGATAAAGGTGCTTTTAAAAATTGAGCAGATAAAAGCGGTAAAGGCCGAAAGCGAAATTGCAAAAAGGAGAATGGTTAAAAATCTTAAGGGGATAAACTCTCCCGGAACCCAAAAATGCAACAAAACTTCATCGAAAACAATAGCAAAAAGGGCAAACATCCAGGGTTTTATTTTGGTTGACATAAATAAGTCGTATGCCTTTTTCATATGTTTGTTCTCCTTTTCCTGTTAATATAGAATATTATATTCCCCTTTCCTCCAAATTTCAACATAAACAAAGAAAAACCGCCAAAGTTTTTTAAGCATTGGCGGTAAAAGTCTTTATTTTATCCTTTAAAGGTGTAGTCGGCCTTTTCTGCAACGGTTATCTCTTCGTTATCAACAGTAACCTCATCGGCAGAAACTAAATCGGGGTCTCCCCAGGTTCTGACAAGGGTAGTTCCCTTGAGGTTTTCAACCGTGACCTTTTCTAAGTTAATTTCTCCGTGGTTACCCGCGTGCATAAGTGCGGTAGAGGCGCTGCCATCCTTCATTTTAAATGAGCAGTTTTTGAAGTCAAGCTTAAACGGAACCGAACCGTCGCCGTAAGCGAGCATATGCAAGTTGCAATCCTTGACAGTTACATTTTCAAACAGATAACGGCCTGCGGGCGAGCCCTGCTGCCAGGTTTCCATACCGCTTAAGTTTATGCGCAAAAGGCGGTCAACATTATCGAGCTGGCATTCCTTAACAATGATATTATCGGGCTCTGTTTGAACAATTCTCGAGCGGTCGATAAAATATGTAAGGAAGGAAACGCAGTTTTTGCGAGAGGTGGGCGAATCGGCAACCGATGCGGCTTTTTCCTCGGGAGTCAAGGAACCGCGGAAGGGATACTCGCAAGGGCCTTTCGCCTTAACATTTTTAATAAGAATATTTGTGCCACCAAAGCGGAAAATACTGCAAGCAGAGGAGAAATCGCAATCATGGATATAGGCGTTGATGTTATCAAAGCCTGCAACAGTGTCATCACCCGTTCTTGCAAAGCAGTTTCTGACTTCAACGTTGCGGCAACCGCGGAAATGGTATCCATCATGGCCGCCCAAAACGGTAACATTATCAACAATAATGCTCTCACAGTTAAAGTTGCAATGAGCCCAGTTGCCCGTATCCTTTGCGGTATAGCCCGAGAAATAAAGATTGCGGCTATACTGAGCGTTTATTCCGTGAGGACCTCTGTAGCCCTCCTCGCCGTTTGCATCATAGCAGTTCTGACCGTTAATGCCCGAACCCTCTTCGCCGATTATGCGAACATTTTCGGCCGCAATAATTCTGATAAGACCATAATTCCAGTTGTTTCCGGGGGAATAAAGCGATGCCTGGGAACCGCATTCGAGCCTCTTTGTTGCCATAAGAATCGGACCGTAATACAGCCAATCCTCAGGGATAGGTTCTATTTTATCCTCTCTGAAATGATAGTATTCCTTAGGGTTCATAGAGCCATAAAGCACGGCATCTTTTTCCAAGTGCAGAGTAATATTACTGCGAAGACGTATATCGCCGAGAAGGTAATTACCTGTGGGAACTGTAACCTCGCCGCCGCCTGCCAGAAAGACGGTATCAATGGCTTTCTGAAAAGCTTCGGTCTGCAAGGTGTCAAGTGTTGCCTTTGCTCCAAAATCCAAAACGCTTACTTTCATATAAATCACCTCATAAATTAGGGTTCTAGGGTAATTGTAACTCAAAAGCAAAGCCATTGCAAGTAAAAAGGCGAAAAATTAAGGACTTTGGAATATTTTCTAAAGTCCTTAAAAGTTAAATCAACTATTTAAACAGAGGTTTTACGTTCCAAATGGTTTTTGCATAGTCGTCAATAGAACGGTCGGCCGAGAATCTTCCTGCCTTGGCGATATTAACCAGCGACATTTTAGACCAGGTTTCCTTATCATTATAAAGTTCGGTTGCTTTGCTTTGAGCCGCGCAATAATCCTCAAAATCTGCAAAAGCCATATAGTAATCAGACTCGAGCAAGGCTTTAGACAAAGCCGGGAACTGCATTCCTCCTATACCTGCGGCAATAAAATCGACCGCGCGCTTTAATTTGGGATTATTTATATAATAGGGGTTGGGGTTATAGCTGTTGCGAAGCTTTAAAACCTCAGGAGTGCGCATACCGAAGATGATAATATTGTCATCACCAACAGCCTCATGGATTTCAACGTTTGCACCGTCCTCAGTGCCCAAAGTAATAGCGCCGTTAAGCATAAGCTTCATATTACCTGTTCCGCTGGCTTCGGTTGATGCCAAAGAAATCTGCTCCGAAATATCGGCAGATGGGATCATAAGCTCGGCCATTGTAACGCGGTAATCCTCAACGAACAAAATCTTGATTTTATCTTTAACTGCAGGGTCGCTTTCAATAATCTTAGAAAGAGCGTGAATCATCTGGATTATCTGCTTTGCAAGATAATAGCCGGGAGCCGCCTTTGCGCCAAAGATATAGGTTTTCGGGGTAAATTCAGCGTTGGGGTTCTCTTTGATAAAGAGATAATCAGCAATGATGTGAAGCGCGTTAAGATGCTGCCTTTTATATTCATGCAAGCGTTTAACCTGCATATCGAATATAGAATCAGGGTCAAGGGTCTTGCCGTATTCCTTAGAAACAAAGTTTGAAAAACGAACCTTGTTGTTATACTTAATCTTTCTCAACTTTGCGAGGAACTCTTTATCATCAGTGAATCTCATAAGCTTCTCGAGCTTTGAGTTATCAAGAATAAAGCCGTCGCCAATGCTCTCTTTAATAAGGCCTGTAAGCTCAGGGTTGGCCTGGCAAAGCCATCTTCTGAAGGCAATACCGTTGGTAACATTAGTGAATTTTTCGGGAGTAAGACGGTAGTAATCGTTGAAAAGTTTCTCTTTTAAGATATCACTGTGCAGCCTTGAAACGCCGTTAACACTATGGCAGGAGGCAACGCAAAGGTTAGCCATTTTAACAACGCCACCCTCAATAACGGCGGTTCTTTCAACATATGCGCTATCGTGAGTGTCCTCCCAGACCTTAGCTCTGAAGCGGTTATCAATTTCCGTAACGATTTGATATATTCTCGGCAATAGGCCTCTAAAAAGGTCAACCTTCCAGCATTCGAGAGCCTCGCGCATAATGGTATGATTAGTATAAGCAGTGGTTCTTGTAACAATATCCCAGGCCCTATCCCAAGTATAGCCACATTCATCGAGCAGATAACGCATAAGCTCAGGGATAACGAGGGCAGGGTGGGTGTCATTTATATGAATTGCCGCCTTTTCGGGCAGGTTGTCAAGAGTGCCATACTGTCTTAAATGGCGGTGCAGAATATCCTGAATAGATGCAGAAACGAGGAAATACTGCTGGCGAAGGCGAAGTGATTTTCCTTCCGGGTGGTTATCCTCGGGATATAAAACCTTGCTGATAACCTCGGTCATAGCCTGATGCTCGAGTGCCTTAACATAATCGCCCTGGTTAAATGCCGCCATATCAATAGCTCTTGTTTCAGAACTCCAAAGGCGGAGAATGTTAACACTTTTACCGTCAGCACCGGTAACCATCAAGTCATAAGGAACGGCGCGGACAATGGTTGTATTCTCAACCGAAACGCTATGGTGGTTATCAAACCAGCATTCCTTAACTTCGCCGCCAAAACGAACATCAACAGCGTTAGAATCGCGCTTAATAAGCCAAACGCTGCCGCCCGGCAACCAGAAGTCAGGCATCTCGGTCTGCCAGCCGTCAACAAACTTCTGGCGGAAAATGCCGAATTCATATTTTATGCAGTAGCCCATTGCAGGATATGAGCTTGAGGTAAGACCGTCCAAGAAGCAGGCGGCAAGACGGCCCAAACCGCCGTTACCAAGACCTGCGTCAGGCTCTAATTCATAGAGGTTATCTATTTTTACGCCAAACTTTGAAAGGGCTTTCTCAAAGGTTTTATCCAACCCCAAGTTAAAGAGGTTGTTTTTGAGCGAGCGGCCCATTAAAAACTCCATAGAGAGATAATAAACGCGCTTTGCCTCTTTTTTATTTGCTTCTTCTGTGAAAGCGGCATTTCTTTCTCTCATAATATCGAGAACCGAAAGGACTGTGGCCTTATAAAAAAGTTCATCAGATGCGTTCTCGGGAGAAACGCCAAAATTATGACGCAACTTTGATTCAATCAGAGTTGTTATTTCTTTGACATTAAGCATCAATTTTCCTCCTAAATATTTCTTTGCAGAAAAATTCACGAAATATACATTGATTATTA
>CASFLA010000080.1 GCA_949295415.1 uncultured Oscillospiraceae bacterium | reverse complement strand
AACCTTATTCCGATTCCGCCGCTTGACGGGTCTAAGATTCTTGCCGCCTTGCTGCCTGATAGAATTTATTGGCAGCTTATGAGATACGAGCGTTATTTTGGTATTATAATTTTCATTTTGATTTTTGCAAGCAACCGCTTTTCAAATGTTTTAGGCGGTATTGTTGATGGTATTTTTAATGTTTTCTATAGCTTTAGCGGTTTAATCTTCAATATTTTTTAAGTTGGAGTTTTTTGATGGACAAGTTAGAGTATAAGCTAGAGGTGTTTGAGGGTCCTTTAGACCTGCTTTTATACCTCATTTCAAAAAACAAACTGAATATAAATGATATCGAGCTGTCAGTAATTGTTGACCAGTATATTGAGCAGATAAGAGCTATGCAACAAAGCGATATGGACATAGCTTCTGAATTTTTGGAAATGGCATCTCGTCTTATTTATCTTAAAACGGTAAGCCTTTTGCCTAAGCATGAGGAAGCCGAAAAGATGAAGGAGGAGCTTGCGCTTGAGCTTATGGAATATGAGCGTTGCCGCAAGATTGCCAAACTTTTCAGCACTATGACTGACGGCTTTGACACCTTTATAAAATCGCCTGAAAAGGTTGAGTTTGACAAAACCTATACCAATGTTCATGAAAAGGAATTGATTTTATCCTCTTATATTGCCGCAATCGGCAGAGGTAAAAGAAGATTACCGCCGCCTACTAATGTTTTTAGCAAGATTGTTGCGAGAAAGATTGTTTCGGTTTCTTCTAAAATCGTTTTCGTTCTTAAAAACTTGATGAGAACAGGTAACAAAAAAATGGTCCGCCTTTTTGATGGGGCGCAGAGCCGTTCGGAGCTTGTTGCAACTTTCTTAGCAGTCTTGGAACTATGTAAGGCAAACAGAGTTCATTTAGAGGGTAGCGGCGATGAAATGGAAATTTCGGTTGTAAGGGGGGATAATAAGTGACAGTTAATGAAATGATTCCGGCATTTGAAGCTATTTTGTTTGCCAGCGGCGAACCGGTTGAAACCGAGCGCTTTTGCGAACAGTTTGAAATTGATATGAAAACTGCCGAAAATGTTATGGATATGCTGGCTGACAGGCTTGATAAAGCAGGTAGTGCAGTTAAGGTTTTAAGACTTGGCGCTTGTTATCAGCTTGCAACAAGAAAAGAGTTCGGAGATACTATCAGAACCGCTCTTGATTTGCGCAGAAAAACCCCGCTTTCTCAAGCGGCTTTAGAGGTTTTGGCAGTTATCGCATATAACCAACCGGTTACCAGAGCATATATCGAACAGGTCCGCGGCGTTGATTGCTCGGGTGTTGTTTCAACTCTTGTTGAGAGAGGTCTTTTAGAGGAAAAGGGAAGACTTGAATTGCCCGGCCGTCCATTGTTATATGGAACAACTGCAAATTTCTTGCGTTGCTTCTCACTTAATAGCCTTGAGGAGCTTCCTGATGTTCCGCTTGATGAAACAGCGGAGGACGCCGGCGGTCAGTTGAAGATGTTATCAAGCGAGGTTTTAGAACTTGCTAATCAGATGAATGCAGAAATGGCCGAAATCGAGGCTGATAAGGAAGTATGATTCCTGTATATATATTATCGGGTTTGTTGGGACTTATTTTACTTTTGCTTTTTTCAAACGTCACTTTAAAAATCAGCTTTTATGACGATTTTAAGGTTGCGGTTGGCTTTTGGTTTTTAAACTTTAAAGTTTACCCTGAAAAACCTCAAAAGCAAAAACCGA
Source organism: uncultured Oscillospiraceae bacterium (assembly GCA_949295415.1). GTDB lineage: Bacteria > Bacillota > Clostridia > Oscillospirales > Acutalibacteraceae > UMGS172. The sequence goes on along the minus strand of CASFLA010000080.1, from coordinate 4,398 downwards.
AAGAAGTAAAAAAAGTAACCACAGAAAAACCTAAATCAAAGCTAAAGCAGCTCATTGAAAAAAACGGCCTTAAAGATACTCTTTCGACCATTTTTAATACCTTTAAAATAATCCTTAACTCGCTCAATAAAATAGCAAGTCATATCAGAATAAGGCGCTTAAAGCTTTATGTTACTGCAGCGAGCGGGGACCCCGCTTTAACAGGCGTTGAATACGGCGCGCTTTGCGCGGTTGTTTTTCCTTTTATAAAATTTTTGCAGGATTTTGTAAAGCTTAATGAACGCGGCGCAGATGTTTCGGTCAAAAGCGATTTTTTGGCAGATAAGCCCAAATTCGAACTCAGAACGGTTATTAAGCTTCGCGTTATTTATATCTTAAAATTTGGAATTTCAGCTTTAATTCAATTAGTCAAAGAAAATATAGTCAAGCTCAATGAGGAGCCTAAAACCAATGCCGTTCAAAACGGCGGACAGGAGAAAGAAAATGTCGGATAAAATAAGTAATATTATGCAGGTAACAATGGATAAAATTCGCTCTATTGTTGATAGTGAAACCATTGTTGGAGACCCGATCACTGTTAACAATATGACCATTATCCCTGTTTCAAAGTTAACCTTTGGTGTTGCTTCGGGCGGCTCTGATTTTCCGTCTAAAAAGACAGAAGGGACCTATTTCGGCGGCGGCAGCGGCATCGGTGCTGCTGTAACTCCGGTTGGTTTTCTTGTAATTAAAGGTAACGAGGTTAAGATGCTCAATGTCGGTGAGGAAACAACTCCTCTTGAGAGAGTTATAACTTCGATGCCTGAAACTGTTGAAAAAATATCTGCACTCTTTAAAAGCAAAAAGGAAACAAAAATAGAACTTTAAGTATGAAATTACCCCTGCTTGCCATATATTAGAGTAATCTAAATTTTTGGCTGGTGGGGTTTTCATGATATTAAAGCTAAAATATTTTTTGTGCATTGCTATTGTTTGGTTGCTGAGCTTTTGCTTAATTCCTATAAAAGCGGCAGAGGCTTCGGTTTCTGCTAAAGCGGCGGTTGTTATAAATGCCGATACTAAAGAGGTTTTATACTCAAAAAACGCCCATTCAAGATTATCAATGGCGAGCACAACCAAAATTATGACAGCCTTGCTGTTAGCCGAGCAGAATACACCTGATAAATGGCTTATTACCACTAAGGAAATGGTTACCGTTGAAGGCTCATCAATGGGATTAAAGGTAGGGGATACAGTAACCTATTATTCGCTACTTGTCGGAATGCTGCTATCTTCCGGCAATGATGCTGCTAATACAACGGCTTTTGCTCTGGCCGGTTCAACTGAAAAGTTTGCCGAAATGATGAATAACAGAGCAAAGCAAATCGGCATGGATAATACTAATTTTGTAACACCATCGGGTCTTGATGATGACGAACACTATTCTACTGCTTTTGATATGGCTCTGTTGGCCGCTGAGGCTTTGAAAAATGAAACCTTTAAAGAGGTAGCATCAAGCAGTAAAATCACCGTCAGATATGGCAATCCACCCTATAACAGAACCCTTTATAATCACAACCGATTGCTTAACGAATATGAATACTGCATCGGCGTTAAAACCGGGTTTACTAAAAAATCGGGCAGATGCTTGGTTTCGGCAGCCGAAAAAGACGGATGTAGAGTTATTGCAGTAACCTTGAACGACCCTGATGATTGGTTTGACCATAAAAAGCTTCTCGATTTTGGATTATCAAAAGTTTCGCGTGAGGAGATAACCTATAACCTCAACAAAACAAATATTTCGGTTGTTGGGGGCAATAAAGATAGTGTCAGAATTGCAACCGATAGCGTTTTTTATACTAAAACGAACGGAACAAATTCCTTAATAACAACCAAAGTGAATATGTTTCCTTTTATTTATGCCGATGCGTCCAAAGGAATGGTTATTGGCTCGGTTAAGTATTATTATGGCGATGTTTTAATTACAGAAAAGCCGATAAAGATTCTTGATAATTGTTTATATACAGCGCCCGATGATAAATCTTTTTTGTTTAGGCTTAAAGAAAATTTTTTACTTATTTTCAAACACTTTTTATAGGAGAAAAATATGGCAGTTGAAAAGATAAGATTGCAAAAATACCTTTCTCAATGCTCTGTTGCTTCTCGCAGAAAAGCAGAGGAATTGATTGAGCAGGGCAGAGTTAAAATTAACGGCAGAAAGGCAATTTTAGGCGATAAGGTTGACCCTAAACACGATAAGGTTCTGGTTTGTGGCAAGCCCGTTATTAACAAGGATGAAAAAATGTATATTATGTTGCATAAACCGAGAGGTTTTGTTACAACTCTCAGCGATGAGCAGGGTAGAAAATGCGTTGCGGATTTGGTTGCAGATGCAGGGGTCAGATTATTCCCCGTTGGCAGATTAGACCGTAATTCCGAAGGCTTGCTTTTAATGACTAATGACGGTGAGTTTGCTAATATTTTAACCCACCCATCTCGCCATGTTGCCAAGGTTTACAGAGTAACCGTCAGAGAAAAGGCAGATGAGATGCAGCTTGCCAAAATGGCTGAGGGTCTCGATATTGACGGTGTTAAAACCTTGCCCTGCGAGGTTGATTATATTGAGAAAAAAGAAGATAGAACGGTTTTGCGTTTTGTTCTTTATGAGGGCAAAAATCGCGAAATCAGGAAGCTTTGTGAAGCGGTTGGCCTTACCGTTATCCGCCTTAAAAGAACCGAAATCGCAGGCGTTAAGCTCGGTATGCTGCCGCAAGGTCGCTGGAGAGATTTAACCGAAAAAGAGATTAAAAGACTTTCAAATGTCAGTGTATCAAAGGAGTTTCAGGATAAATGATAGAAATACACCCCGTAAGAGAAGTGGACAAGCTTATTCCGCTTTATAAAGAGGCAGAAATAGAATTAAATAAAAATTCAATGGCCGTTGTAGCACAGGATGGGGAAGAAATTCTCGGTAACTGTCTGTTCGATTTAACCGATGAGTTTTTTATGCTTCATTCAATCAAGCCCAAAGATGATTTATACTTTGCTGATGGTTTGCTGCGCTCTGCGCTTCATGTTTCGGCAGAAAATAATATTATGACCGCTTATTACTCAAAATCAGCCCCGATTGACCTTGTAAATAAGCTTGGTTTCATCAAAAATGCCGAAAAAAATGAATTGGATATCGAAAAGTTGTTTAAATCTTGTGAAAGTTGCGGAAAATAGAAAATTTCACTTGTCAATTTTAGGTAAATATTTTATAATATTTACGTTAAAAATATAATGCGAAAATATGCGGTTATGATGAGCAACTGCATTTCAGTATGAATGGAGGAAATTTTATGAACTGTGAAAACGGTTTGGCTTGTTACGAAAAAGCCAACGCTTCTATTGGCGCAGAAAATTCATATAAGCGTCTTTCGGCTCTTTTCGATAACGGCGAGTTTAATGAGATTGACCGTTTTGCAAAATTGGGTGATTCGGGATGCGGTGTTGTTGCCGCTTACGGAACCGTTCAGGGTTTAGGCGTTTATGCTTATGCTCAGGATATTGATGCTAATTTTGGCGCAATGAATAAGGCTCAGGCTGCTAAAATCTTGAAGGTTTATAATCTGGCTATGATGAACGGTTGCCCCGTTGTTTCAATTCTTGATTCCAAGGGTGCGATTGCTACTGAAGGCGTTGAGGCGCTTGATGCTTATGGTGAGCTTATTGCCGCCGCCGGTAAGATTTCCGGCGTTGTTCCTCAGATTGCAGTAATTGCAGGCACCTGCGTTGGTTCTGCCGCAGTTTTAGCTTCAATTGCTGATGCTGTTATTATGACTAAGGATTCGCAGTTCTGCGTTAATTCCTCATTTGTAACAGGTGATAAGGCAGTTGGAACTGCCGATTCTGCTGCTAAATCCGGAACCGTTGCCAAGGTTTGCGAGGATGATGTTGAAGCAATTGGCTTTGCCACAACACTTCTTACCGCACTTCCTTCTAACAACCTTTCTGTTGCTCCTATTGCAGATTATATTCCCGCAGCAGTCAATGGTAGTGGAGTGTATGCAACAATCAGCTCTGTTGTTGATGCTGATAGCTTCCAAGAGTTGTATAATGATTTTGGTTGCTGTGCAAAGGTTGGTTTTGCAAGAATTGCAGGTAATGCAGTCGGTATTGTTGCTACTGATTTTGAAAAGAATGATGCTAAGCTTTGCGGACGCGGTGCTGCTAAAATTGCAAGATTTGTTCGTTTCTGCGATGCTTTTTCAGTTCCTGTTGTTACCTTGATTGATTGCGCAGGCTTTATGGGTGGCGCAGAGGATGAGCTGGATGGCTCAGTAAAATCAGTTGCAACCTTGACAGGTGCTTATGCTGAGGCTACAACCGCAAAAATTTCAGTTGTTGTTGGCAAGGCTTATGGAACTGTTTGGACTG
>CASFLA010000079.1 GCA_949295415.1 uncultured Oscillospiraceae bacterium | reverse complement strand
CTAGGTTCGTTTGTTATGAGCTTTTCGGAAGCCTGCAGGGGTTGCATCAGTCAGTTCTTTGAATATTTAGCAAAAATAGCTAGGGCTATAAAACCCACACAATCGTCCAATCACGTTTATTGGAAGAGCGGTTGAAGCAAGATATCTTTTTGCTTTTGCTATGCGTATTTTAGTCAGCGTATCAAAAATTGTTGTTCCGCTTTCCTTATTGTATTTATGGCAAAGGGAAAATCGGGTCATATTAAAATGCTCTGCTAAAAAATCGAGCGTGATTGCCTCGTAGAAATGGTTTTCTAAATATTGCTCTACAAGCTTTGAAAGGGTTGCTTTGGTTTTGAAATGGCTGTTGAAAATATCGGTAATGAGAGAATATGTTTTTGCCGAGCGTGAAACAACGGTTGTCAAGGCGCCTGATAATTCCTCAAGGTTAAAATAGGGGAGGTTTAAAAAATCCGGAACATCAAACTTTATAGGCTTCGTTATTTCATAATATTCTATAAGTCCGTCAAGTCCGTAAAAAGTAAACCAAGCAGTTCTGAAATCCTTAGTTGTTCTATAATATTTATGAGGGGTGTAGGCTTTGAAAAACACGCCGGTTCCTTCTTTTAAAACAAAGGTTAAATCTCCGCTTTCGAAAACTCCTTCGCCCTCCAGAACCCATAAAAAATGGTGCGTTGTAATGCCGTTTGGGCGGTTTATATTCTCCTGATTTCTTGAAATTCCTGCAGTTGATAAAAGAACGGGTAACGCACCGCTTTCAAAGAACAACTCGCAATTGTGTTTCGTTTCAGCAAACATAGCAATATCCTTATATTCTTTCAATAAATTATCATTGAAAAACAAATATTCAACAAATATAATTATATTGTAAGATTTCCAAAAGTAAAGATATTTTTTTGATTTTGAGGTGTTTTTCATGGAAAAGAAATGGGATACAGTTAATGTTATGAAACCGATGCATGGCGCCGCCTATTATCCTGAAACCTGGGATGAGAAGGAGCAGGAGCTGGATATCGAGTATATGAAAAAGGCCGGCATGAATGTTATGCGTATTGCCGAGTTTGCCTGGGGAAATATGGAGCCCAAAGAGGGCAAGTTTGATTTTAGTTGGCTTCATAAAATCGTTGATAAATTGGCAGATAACGGTATTGCTGTTATAATGGGAACTCCTACCGCCGCACCTCCGCTCTGGCTCAAGAAGAAAGACCCCAAAATGATGCGTCTTAATGCGAACGACCTTCGCAGTATCCATGGCGGCAGAAGAGAAATTTGCTCTAATAATCCAACCTTCCGCAAGTATTCTGCAAGAATAGTTGAGAAGATGGCAAAAGAGTTTATGAATGATAAGAATGTTATCGGTTGGCAGATTGATAACGAGATAAGCCTTAGAGAAAGTGGTTGCTTCTGCGAGGAATGCGAAAAAGGCTTCAGAAACTATTTGAAAAACAAATACGGGACCATTGAAAACTTAAATAAACGTTGGAATCTCAATATTTTCAGTCAAACTTATGATGATTTTTCCGAAATTCAGGTTCCTAAGCGTAACTGGCAGAATCCGCAGATAATGTTTGAATGGTTTATCTTTCAGACCGATTCGCATATCGATTTTGTTCATATGCAGGCTGATATTCTTCATAAGCTTGTTAAGGTTCCCGTTGGAACCGATATGATGCAGCTTATAAACGAAGATTTCGAGAAAATGGGCGAGAAGTTGGATGTTATTCAGTTTAACCATTATAACGGCGAAGCAACCTTGCCCAGTCTTGAATTATGGTATGATATTGTCCGTGCCGCTAAAGACCGTCCCTTCTGGAGCACCGAAACCGACCCCTGCTGGAATGGTGCTGTAACAACTCCGTCGCAGCATAAGAGAGAGGGATACTGCCACCTTAATGCCTGGATGTCAATCGCATTTGGCGGAGAGGCAAACCTTTATTGGCTCTGGCGTCAGCATTGGGCAGGTCCCGAGCAGATGCATGGTGCAGTTCTTTATGCATCGGGCAGACCGATTCATACCTTCCCTGAAATTCAACAGACTTCAGCCGAATATGAAAAAGCGGCTGACTTTATAACCGAAACCAAGGTTGACACCGAGGTTGCAATTCATCTTTCAACTCATAACCATCTTATGATGGCAGTTCAACCCTTAGTCAGCGAGGCTGGCGTTTCTCCGCTTGGTGCCGGCGGACCACATTTTGGTAATGTTGCTTATATGCCTCGTGTTCGTCGCTTCCATTATCCTCTTATTGCAAAGGGTGTTCGCCCTGATGCTATAGGCTTTAAGCATTCGCTCGATAAATATAAGCTGATTATTTCACCTTGTATGTTGACACTTGATGTAAACAATTTAGCCGAGCGTATCGAAAAATGGGTTAATGACGGCGGCGTTTGGGTAGTTGGACCTATGACCGATATGCGCGATGATATTGGCGCTCATTATATTGACCGCGCAACAGGTATCCACGAGAGAATGACAGGCGCATTCTTAGCCTATCAGACCCCCGATAACGAGCATAAAATCAAGTGCGCTTATTCTGATGGAACCGAGTTTTCGGCTAACACATGGGTTCAGACCTATGATGTTCCCGATGATGCAGAGGTTATTGCAAGCGTTACCGAGGGGCATTCATCGTTCGTTGGCAAAGCGGTTGCCTTTAAGAAAAAGGTCGGCAAGGGCGCGGTTATCGTTGTCGGAACCTTCCCGTCTCCCGAGGATTTAGGCAAGATTTATGATATCGCATTCAAAGAAAGCGGTGTTAAAGGCTATAAAATCGAGGGCTCGATTGCAGTTGTTCCCCGTAAGGGAGAAAGCAAAGAAGGAGTTATCCTCCTTGAAAACGGTGGAAAAGAGGGCTACTGTAATATCGAATGCGAAACGACTGATGTTTTGACAGGCGAAAAGGTCGGCCCCGAGCTTACCTTCAAGCCCTATGATATGTATATCTTAGAAAAATAATAATAAAAAGGCTCGAACTGTTTCAGTTCGAGCCCTTTTCTTTTTCCGTGCCTGCTTTTTTAGGGTCAACTCTGTAGCCGTAGTCAACCGAGCCGCGCCTGGTTGAAAAACCGGGATTGCCTTGCGCTATCATTGGGTAATAGTTATCGGTATCGGCAGTTCTCTGAATTTCATATGTGCCGTAAGAGTTTATCATTTCTTCAGGACTCTTAGGTTGGCCGAAATAGGATTCCGCAGGTGGAGTTTCAACTATATCGGGATTAGGCTTTTTACTATTTTTGTCATTTTTATTGTTCTTCATATTTTCACCTCATTTGTAGTTTTTGCAAAAGAGATGAAAATAAACAAAAAAATCCTGAAACTGTTTTATACTTTCAGGATTAAATATTATTTAGATTTAATCGTTTTAAGCGATTAAAACAGATTCTTTATGACTCGTTTTCATATAATGACTATGTTTATGTCGAAATAAGGCAAAGTCTTATTTCGACTGCGAATTCAAAGAATTCGCAAACAATTACCAACGGTAATTGAACATATTCATTGAAATGACATCGAAGTTACAAACGACGTTTTAAGACGTTG
>CASFLA010000078.1 GCA_949295415.1 uncultured Oscillospiraceae bacterium | reverse complement strand
TACTGGGTTTTATCCCATCTATAGTTCCACCATTTTGCTTTTTCAAGCGAAATTTTAAACATATCCTTATCGAACTTTTTGTGCTCGTTAATATATGCCCACTGCCATTCGGGGTCAAATATATAATCTTCCCCATCCATTTTTATTATAACCCAACCATGAGGCTGAAAATCTTTAAGGCAGGTTCCTGCAACGGCTCTGGCATCATAACCCAAGCCACGAGCCAGTGCCCAGAAAACCGCGGCAAAGCAGTAGCAGTTACCCTCTTTTAATTTAAACATATTTTTAGCGTCCTTTACTTCCCAACCGGTATGACCTAAATCATAAACGTTATGATTTCCATCATTTGCATAGCGGTTGCCGTAAGAAAACTTTTCATAGCTATAATCGAATGCTTCTCTCAAAAGTTCAATTCTTGAAGCATCAGGATTAGCGGTTATAATCTCATTTAAAACCTCGGCAACAGTTGCATCAAGTTCCTTATCGCCCGTTGTATATCTACCGTCAGCACCAAACTGCAATAGGCCTTTTTTCTCATTTTTTAACAAACATCCGTTATCATTAACATAGTAAAGATAGCCGTCAATATTAGTAAAGCCTGCATTCAAGCCGGTTGGAATATCAACCTCAGTCCAAAGCTTTCCATTAAGAGAAACAGTATGTTCAATTGATGCCTCAAGTAAATATGCTAAATCTTCGGTAGAAAAGGTTAAATCTTTAGGGAGTGATAACTGGGAATATTCGATTTTTTCATTAGTCCCTCGACCTAAAAGAGTGCACATTCCAATAGCAAAATCAACTCTTTTAACGGTTGCAGAACCACCAAAAACCGCAGAAACAGTTTCAGAATCAAACATTTTGTTTAAAACAGATTTAAGCTGCTCATAAGATACAGCAACATTATTATCGGTATTAGCCGAAAACTCTCCGTCTTTTTCGTTTAGAGCATTTAAAGCAAGAGTAAGGTCGCTAACAGTCAAAGCCTTATCAGCTCTAAGCATTTGCTCATTATCGACAAAGAGAAACGCGCTATGCTTACTTAAAGACGGATACTCTTTATCTGAATATACAACTATATCAGCGCTTGACTGCCTGTCCTGACAACCGACTGTTAATACAAAAGAAAAGATAACAAGCACGCAAAGCAGTAATGAAATAACTCTTTTCAAAATATACTTACCACCCGTTTTTATATTTCATTTAATTATACAATATACTACTATAAATTGCAAGAGTATAGCGTTTCCAATAAACCATAAAATCGATTTGTTCAAAATATTGGGATTTACAGAAAAATATTCTAATATTACAGGTATTTTAAGCTAAATTCGATTGACTTTAAAATACCCCTATGATACTATGACCTCGGTGCTAAAAAAGCACAACATTATGCCCTTTTCCGAGCCGAAAGGATGGTCTTTAAAATGGAAATTGATATTAGAGATTTAGGCGCAAGAACAACCGATATTCTGCAAACCGAAATCATTCAGAAAGCTATTGATGACTGCTTTTTAACAGGTGGCGGAACAGTTAAAATCCCCGAAAGCAGACGCTTTCGGGGATTTTTTATATTAACGGGATAAGTATTTTTTTATTGCATATGCTATCACAATTTTCTAAGTCATTCAATTTACAAATAAGGTCGGCAGATGTTCCATAGCGCTTTGCTATATCCCAGACTGTCTCCTGAGAAGCAAAATATATTACTGCGGCAATTTGTTCATCATCGCATTTTGCATTTTCTAAATCGCATTTAATATCTATTAAAGCGGTTATCGGAACATTAACAAAAACATCTCCACAGATATTAAGTTCAACCGCAACATCAACATCGTTGCCCATTCCTTTCGAGAAATTAACGGCAATAATTTTAATATCAGGTTCAAAAACAATATCTTCAGATATTCCCTCAAAGTCATATTGATACTCAAAATCAACATTTCTTTCGATAAATACCGCCTCATGCTCCGCATTTCTTCCGAGAATAAATATTGTTACAACGCCTTTGGCGGTCATAGTAGAATTTTCAACTGAATGGTAATCAATATTGGTATCGCAGAAAACGTCATATACTTCGGTTAACTGACCGTCAGAAAAATCTAGATTTTTCTTTAAAACAAAGTTTTCTGACAACGGTTCAATATATTTTTGGAGCATAACTTCCTCAGTGAATATTTCGGCAGGACATTTGCAAGCAAAAGCATCAGTAACTACTGATAGATTTTTGTTTTCAAAGCATTTTACCGTTACCGCCAGCTTTATTTCAAACGCTATAATTCTTGCATCGCCGTCAATTGCGGTTTTTGTTCTGAAATCAGTTGTTAAAACCTTAGCAGAAGCGATACATTTTGCAGCTTCAAGGGCACAATCTGTTTCTGCAACCTGAGAAAATTCGCAGGATTCTGTTAAAGAAATCGGCGTATTCTGGCCTGCCGGTAAATATAAAAGCTCAAGCTTAATCTGTCCCTTTATTATGAGCTTATTGCCAACCTGCTTAAGTTCTCTGACTGTTGGGGTTACATCAGTTTTTAGTATTTTTGCAATCGAAGGCCTGTTTTCTCCGATGTTTATATCGTCCTCAACATATATATTTTTTTCAATAAATTTAAGCGGCATTGAATAATCTATATCGGCTTTTTTCTGGCAGATATAATCCTCATCAATTGAGCAAATAACCTTGGTTTTAGTTATTCTATAAGCTTTAATACCCATCATGCAAGAGCCGTGAATTTCAATCTTTCGCGGTGCTGTAGCCTTTGTATTTATGTAGGCAGGTCTGACTAAAACTGTAAGGTCATCTCCCTCATCAGCGCCTTTTAAATCGATATGCTTAGTAAACGGACTGACATAATTAAATGTGCATATTTCATTATCGCTATTTTCATATAAAAGCGAAACGGAAATTTGTCCGCCAATATCTGCAGAATTTTCAAAAACTGTCTTTTGTAAAACCGCAACCGTGCTGAAACACTTTAATATTTTTTCAATTTCAGGGCAATAATCGGGCAGCGAAAACTCAATATCAATACTTTGCTCTTGCATACTTTCTGCAGAAATCACTCTCTGAATCAAATCAGAATAATTTATATTTGCAGGCACACCTATCACTCCATTATTTTTCTTTTTATAAAATAATATGAGCAACAGAACATATATAGAACAAAAAAGACGGCTAAGCCGTCTTTTTTATGTAATCACATATTAGTCTTTTCAATTTTAAAGAGCATTCTTAAAATACCTCTTAAAAACTTAGGACTCTTTACTACAACAATTTTCAAAGCAATCTACTCCTCTATCAGAATCTCAGACTCATAAGACAAAGGAAGATCAGCGCAATAACTAGCATTGCTATAATAAATCCCGAAGGACAAAAGAAAGAAACAATAAGGCCAACGCCAAAAGCTATAAATATTGAGCATTTACCGTTTCCGTTTCTTCTGCAACGCATATTATTACCGCCTCATTTCCTCTACGACATTATACGCAAACGGAAATGAAAGGTTACAATCAGATATTTTTATCAACAACCATAACAAGCAGTGTGCCACATTTAACCGATACTGTCACTTCATCATCTAACCCTGTGTTACTGACACCTATCGGGAAAGACGGCGACAGATCAGCATTATCGAGTGAATACTCTGCGCCGTTTATCGTAACGCCCTTAGAATTTTCGAGCGCAAAAACTGAAATATACTGATTTTTATTAACGCTGAATATTTTGCTCGAATTTTTAATGGCAGAAACATAGAAATTGTTGCAATTAGCGGTCACATCAATATCTTTTCCCTGCTCTAAAAGCCAATAAAGCGATTGCAGCATAGCAAAATTTTGGTCAGGTCTTGAACCATAGCCGCCTAAAATCAGAAAATTCTCAAAGCCTTTAGAAAGGCCCGTTCTTAAAGCAAACAAAAGGTCTGTATCGTCCTTTTTTTCGGGGAGCTTAATATTTTCTATATTGCTCGGCAGCTCCGACTTTAAGGAATCAAAATCCCCGATTATAAGGTCAGGCTCTAAAGAAGCCATCACGCAATGGTCATAGCCGCTATCTGCCGCAATAATAAAATCCGAAGACTCAATATTTAGCTGCTTTAAATCGCAGTTTCCGCCTGCAATTATAACGCATCGTTTCATTTTTTATTTATCTCCCAAGAGTTTATCTTCTTCAATTCATCATAAAGGGTTATATAGTTTTCATGCCTTGATTTTGCTATAGAACCGTTATTTACTGCCGCAACAATCGGGCAACCGTGTTCACTGATATGAGCGCATGAAGAAAAACGGCAAGAGCCGATATATTTTGCAAACTCTTTAAAGCAATATTGAAGATTGGTTTTATCTTTAATGTTAAAATCGGTAAGCTCCAAGCTTGAAAAACCCGGGGTATCGGCAACATAACCATTAAAAGCCTTATATAACTCAACATGGCGAGTTGTATGCCTACCGCGGCCAAGCTTCTCGCTAACCTCACCAACATTGAGAGAGAGCTCGGGTAAAATAGCGTTTAAAATGGTTGATTTACCAACGCCCGAGTTACCCGAAAAAGCCGAAACAACTCCTGACAACTCCTGCTTAATTTTATCAAGACCCTCGTTGTTCTTAGCCGAAACAATAAAGGTTTTATACCCGATTTTCTCATATATTTCAGGAATATTCTGAAAATCACCAATATCAGCTTTATTGAAAACTATTATCGGTTCAATATCCAAATATTCGGCAATGGCAATCATTCGGTCAATAAGCAAAGTGTTGACCGAAGGCAAACATGCAGAAGATACAATAAACAATTTATCAATATTACTAAGAGGCGGACGGATAAGCATATTTTTTCGGTCGAATATTTTTTCAACTGTGCCTTTTTTGTTTTCATCAACCGTTATTTCAACCCTATCACCTGCTAATGGTGAAATTCCTGATTTTCTGAAAGCGCCGCGAGGCTTACATTCATATACTGCATTGCCGACTTCTACATAGCAGAAGCCGGCAATGGATTTTGTTATTATACCTTTTAAAACTGACCCGTTACTCATTGCCTGCACCCTGTTGTGCAAGATGAGCATCAGGAATATTGTTTTCGATAAGTGTAGCAGTCTTCTTATCGAAGTCTATCCGATAAACAAGAGCCTTTTCAATCTCACTGTTATCGCTATTATATTTAATAGAAATAATAACATTAGTTGTGCTCTTTTTAGATGTTATATTGAATGACCAAGGCGATTCAAGAATGTTGGCATCAAAAGTAGGTGTCTTATCAAGCTCAACACCGCTTGCCGAAACAGTGAGCACCATTTTCTTATGGCTCTCGAGGAAGTTCTTAGGCAGGTCTTTTATAACAAGCTCATAGGTGTATGAGATAGTGCCTGTGCTGACAACTAAATCAACTGCAGTTCCCTTAGCAATGGTAGTATTAGTTGAGGAATCGGGGGTCTGCGCAATAACAATATTCTTAGGCTTGGTGCTATCCTGATAGGTTATTTCACCAACTGTAAGACCTGCATCCTCAATCTTTTTCTTGGCAACCTCAATATCATAACCGGTGAAATCATCATACGAAACATATATAATTTCGGCGCCAAGGCTTACATATACATCAATTTTTTCACCAACGGGAATTTGCTTTTTTGCGGGAGGATTAGTTGTTATAACAAAGCCGGAAGCAATAGTAGCATCGGTCTGATAAATCAGTTCCGCTTCAATGCCCTTTGCTCTTAATGCCTGCTTAGCAGTGTTTATATCAAAGTTAGTTATATCGGGAATTGTTACAAGCTCCGGGCCCTCACTGACAGTAATAGTAATGGTCTGTGTTTTCTTGATTTTTCTTCCCTCGGGATAGCTCTGAGCAATAATTGTTCCTGCAGGATGGTCTGCATCATGAGCCTTTTTAACCTCAAACTGATAATCGGCATAGGTTGCGTCATTTAAAAGTTCAGTGTAAGTTTTGCCGATAAATTGAGGAACGATAATAGACTCGGTCTTTTTACCCCATGAACGCCAAACAAATATAAATACAACAATTGCAGTAATTATAAATGCGACGGCAACGCCTGCGAGAATCGGAATAACGGGAGATTTCTCCTCCTGCTCCTCCTCATACTCATCTTCAAAATCATCATCTATATTTTTATCAGACTGAGCAATATTAACTGCATCAATAAATTTTGTAGGTTCGCTATCAACAAAATAAGTATATTCAAAAACGGTATCAGGACTACGGCGGAACTCCTCTAAGTCGCGGAGCATCTCAGCGGCTGACTTGTATCTTTTTGAAACATCCTTCTGCATTGCATGCATAGTAATCTGCTCAAGGCCAACAGGAATAGTATCATTTATATCTCTCGGAAGAACAGGCTCCTTCTGCAACTGCATGATAGCAACAGAAACCGCACTATCAGCCTCAAAGGGTAAACGACCTGTAAGCATTTCATAAAGCATAACACCAACAGAATAGATGTCTGCTTTCTCGTCAGCAGCTTCGCCTCTTGCTTGCTCGGGGCTGATATAGTGAACCGAGCCGATAGCTTTATCGGTCATCGTTTTATGCTCACTTCTTGCAAATCTTGCAATACCAAAATCGGCAACCTTAATAGTTCCATCGGAAAGAAGCATAATATTCTGCGGCTTAACATCACGATGAACAATACCCTTATCATGAGCATGCTGTAATGCTCTTAAAACCTGAATGGTAAGATAAACTGCATCCTTCCAACGCAATGAGCCCTGCTTTGCAATATATTGCTTTAAGGTAATACCGTCAACATATTCCATAACAATATACTGAATCAAATCGCCAAAGCTAACATCATAAACCTTAACAATGTTAGGATGATTAAGCACGGCTATCGCCTTAGATTCGTTCTTAAAACGAATGATAAACTCCTCATTGCTGATAAACTCTTCTTTGAGAATTTTAACAGCAACAATTCTATCCTCGATGCAGTCGTATGCCTTATAAACAACAGCCATACCGCCAACACCGATGATTTCCTGAAGTTCATACCTGCCGTCAAGTCGCTTTCCGACAAACTTATCCATAGTTCAACATCCAATCTTAAAGTTAATAATTCTAATAAACCATATGCCGATTATTTATTTTGAATAACAACTGCGGTAATATTGTCCCCGCCGCCATTATCGTTAGCCAAATCAACAAGCTGCTTTGAATAATCACCGCTACCGTCTTTAATAAGAATTTCCTTAATCTCATTTGCATCAACGAAGTTAGACAAACCGTCAGTGCAGAGCAATATTTTTTCATTCTCCTTAAAATCGCAAACAGTAAATTCAGGAACAACCGATTCATCAACACCGAGCGCTCTTGTTATAACATTTTTTCTCGGATGATGTTTTGCCTCTTCAGCCGAAATCTTACCCTCTTCAATCATAGACTGAACAATCGAGTGGTCGCGGGTTATCTGAGTGATATTATTTTCATCAATCAAATACGCCCTCGAATCACCAACATGAGAGAAATACGCCTCTTTCTCAGTAACAATGGCGATAACAACCGTTGTTCCCATACCGTTAAGCTCGCTGTTTTCTCTCGATTTATCAAATACGCGGATATTAGCTGCATAAATTGCAGTTTCAAGCAAGTTTTTAATTGAACTTTCGCCCATATTTGATCTATATCCTGATTTTAAGGATGCAGAAAGATATTCAATAGCTAATCGGCTGGCAATATTACCGCCACTTGCACCACCCATACCGTCGCAAACAATGGCCCAAACTGTGCCATCAGAAAAGAGACCCGTGGCAACAGCATCCTGGTTGCTTGAGCGAACCTTTCCTTTATCGGTAGAGCTAAAGATATTCATTTTTCTGCACCCCCTAACAATTAAAGTTGTTCTTCCTTTGCCTTTCTTCTTAACTGGCCGCAGGAAGCATCAATATCCGACCCTAAGGTTCTCCTTATGGTAGCATTAAGGCCTAAATCGCAAAGCTTTTTGCAAAAATGCTCAATCTTTTTGCGGTCAGGCTTTTTATAAGTATTTTCCTTGACAGGATTAGCAGGAATAAGGTTGACATGGCAAAGCATTCCTTTAAGCAGGCCTGCCAATTCCTTTGCCGCCTCATCGCTATCATTAACGCCGCTTATAACCGCATATTCAAAAGAAATTCTGCGGCCGGTAGCCTTAATATAATCCTTACAAGCCTTAATAAGCTCGACTATATTCCATTTTCGGTTAACCCTCATAATTTCAGACCTAATCTTATCATTAGGCGCATGAAGTGAAATTGAAAGCGTTATAGGGAAATTATATTCGCTAAGCTTATAGATTCCCGGAACAACGCCCGAAGTTGAAACTGAAATATGCCTTAAACCTATATTTAAGCCGCGCTCATCAGATACAAGCTCTAAGAAGCGGACAACCTCATCAAGATTATCCATAGGTTCTCCCATACCCATTAGAACAACGTTGGATATCCTGATACCTCGGTCACGCTGAGCGGCTGTTATTTGCGCTAACATCTCTCCTGCTGAGAGATTGCGGGAAAGACCAAGCAAGCCCGAAGCGCAAAATCTACAACCCATTCGGCAACCGATTTGGGTTGAAATGCAGATACTATAGCCATGGTTGTATTTCATCAAAACCGATTCGACTAATTCTCCATCATACATTTCATAAAGATATTTTACAGTATCATCTATTGAAGATTCAAGTCTTTTTTTGATTTTTGCGGTTACAATATAGTAACCTTCTTGTAATTTTTCGCGCAATTTTATCGGAATATCGGTCATCTCGTCAAAACTTTCAACGCCGAGCTGTAACCATTTGAAAATCTGACCTGCGCGAAAAGCAGGAAGACCAAGGTCTTTCACTATCTGCTGAAGCTCATCAAACTTCAATGACCTTATATCAATTTTTGACATATTATTTCCTCTTTAATACTGAATAGAAAAATCCGTCGGTCCCGTTTTGCTTGGGAGAAAGGGTTTGAGATTTTATAAGCTCAAACTCTTTATTCTCGCTTAAAAACTTACTTACGACATCTTCATTCTCAGCACATCGAACTGTGCAAGTAGAATAAATTAAAATACCTTCGGGCTTAAGATACTTAGCCGATGCAGATAAAATATCGAACTGAATTTTGGGCAAATCGGCATAATCGGCAATTTTCTTATATTTAATCTCCGGTTTGCGCCTTATGACACCCAACCCGGAGCACGGAACATCGCAGATAACGCGGTCAAACTCGCCTAATGCTTTATTATATTGGGAAGCATCGTTACAAAGTGGCTTTATATTTGAAAAACCAAGTCTATCAGCACCATTTTTAATAAGACCGACTCTTGCTTCATAAATATCGCAAGAAACAATCTCGCCGCTGTTTTTCATAAGCGAAGCCGCAGTAAAGCTTTTTCCGCCGGGAGCTGCACAAACATCTAAAACCCTCATATTTTCTTCTAATCTAAGATTTTGGATTGCAATTTGCGATGCTTTATCCTGAATAAATAATAGTCCGTTTTTAAATTCAGAAAGATTTTCAACAGCACCTGCATTCTTAATTGTAAAAGCAGTTTTTGTATCCTCATCTTTTTCGCAAACTATTCCTTTTTCCGCAAGCGACGAAGAAAGTGTTTCATAATCGGTTTTAGAAAGATTTACTGCTGCATAGGTTTTTGGCGAAAGCAGAGATTCACTTAAAAAGTCATTCGCAAACTCAGAGGAATAATTCTTTTCTAAACTTAAGTAAAGCTCCTTTGGGCAGGAATATTTGACCAGAGGGTTATCGCTTTGACTAATTGTTTCAAGAAGTTCCTCCCTATTATCCGCAATTTTTCTCAATACCGCATTGCAAAAACCTGCCGCAAAGCGTTGCTTAGAGCTTTTAACAATCTTAACCGCCTCATTTATAGCGGCAGAAGCAGGAATTTTATCAGTGAACATCAGTTGATAAGCGCCAACCCTCATAACCGATAAAACAAAGGGGTGAATTTTATGTAAGCTTTTATCCGTAAAGGTTTTTAAGACATAATCAAGCGTTAATTTTCGTTGCAAAACACCATAAATTAAAAGGCTTGCAAGCGCAGAATCCTGACGGGATAGCTTTGCACCGTCAATCGCCGCATCAGAGGCAATATTTGAATAACTGCCATCTCGCTCTATTTCAGATAAAACCTTAACCGCAACCTGACGCGCATTCACTAAAGCTTCTCCCCTGTTTCTATAGAATACCCATTTAAAAAGGCTTTGGCGGTCATAACACCCTTGCCCTCAGGCTGAAGCTCCTCAAAGACAATTGAGGTAGCACCTCCGCAGGCAACAGTTAATCCGTTTTTGGTTTCAATGACTGTTCCGACTTGTGAGTTTGTCTTAGCGCCGACTACCGCTTTTTTAACCTTAACTCTCTTACCGGCAATAAATAAATAGGCTGACGGCCAAGGAGTAAACGCACGAATTAAGCAATCAATTTCATCGGCAGTCTTATTGAAATCTATCCGACCCATTTCCTTAGTAATAATAGAAGCATGAGTAACGCCGTCTTCCGACTGTTTTTGAGGGATAATTGTGCCGTTTTCAAGACCTGAAACTGTTTCAACTAAAAGCTTAGCGCCCTGAACCGCTAATTTATCATGCAAGGTTTCGAAATTATCGGTTGGCAAAATATCGGTCTTATCGGCTAATAGAATATCGCCTGTATCAACGCCAATATCCATTTTCTGAGTTGTAACGCCTGTTACCTTGTCGCCGCAAAGGATTGCAGTCTGTATAGGAGATGCACCCCTATGCCTCGGCAACAGCGAAGCATGAACATTTACACAACCGAATTTTGGCAGATTTAATATATTTTCAGGAATAATTTTACCGTAAGCAACAACCGCAATAAGTTCAGGTTCTAAAGATTTAAGTAAATCAAACGCCTCTTCATTTCTGACCGAGGTTGGTTGATAAACCTTTAAGCCATTTTCTAAAGCAAATTGCTTGACGGGCGGCGCAGTTAAAACCATTTTTCTTCCCTGGGGTTTGTCGGGCTGAGTGAAAACACCGACAATCTCATGACCTGCATTTATTAAACTCTCCAAAGAATTTACTGCAAAATCGGGAGTTCCCATAAAAACTATTCGCATTTAATTCACCTTGCCCCTAGGGCCAATAACCTTATCTTTATAAAGAATGCCGTTAAGATGGTCAATTTCGTGACAAAGAGCACGAGCTTTTAATCCCTCGCCCTCAACAGTAAAGGCATTGCCGTTTCTATCCTGCGCACGAACAGTAACCTTCATAGGTCTTCTGGTTGTTCCGTATTCACCGGGGCAAGAAAGGCAACCCTCAGTTTCTTCTTGAACGCCCTCTTCGGCTTCAACAACAGGGTTAACAAGCTCCAAAAGACCCTCGCCAACATCTATTATGCACACTCTACGTAAAATGCCAACCTGCGGTGCAGCAAGACCGCAACCATCAGCGTTATACATTGTTTCAGCCATATCATCAAGCAAGGTCCACAATTTTTCATCAAAGTTCAAAACAGAGCGCGAAATCTTACGCAAAGTAGGGTCGCCCTCTTTTACAATATTTCTTAATGCCATAAAAATCACCTATCTCAAATAATACTATCCGGATTAACATCAATGAATGCCGAAACCTTTTTGAAATATTCAGTTAATGAATAAGCATCAAAAACCTCATTTATCATTTTTCTAAAATGTTCGGAATTTTTATATTTGATAATCAATTTATATCTATACTTATTGTTAACCTTAGGCACAGCCGCAACGGTAGGACCTAAAACAATAATTTTAACTAAATCTTTATATTGGCCTGAAGCCTTATTTTTTATAATGCTTAAAAATTCGCCTGCTGCTTTTTCAGTCCAATTTCTGTCAACGCCTTGGAAGGAGACCGTTGCAATATCGCAATAAGGCGGATAAACCATAAGCTTTCTCGTCAGTATCTCTGATTTATAGAAAGCATCATAGTCCTGAGTTGCAGCAAGTGAAATAATTGGATTATCAGGGTTATTGGTTTGAATAACGGCAGTTCCCTCATCATCACCGCGACCCGACCTGCCAACAACCTGTGCCAACAGAGAAAATGTTCTCTCAAAGCTGCGATAATCGCTGCTATGAAGCGAGGTATCGGCATTTAAAACACCAACTACAGTAACCTTTGGAAAATCAAGACCTTTAGCAACCATTTGAGTTCCAAGCATAATGTCATATTTCCCGTCCGAGAACTTTTTAAGGTATGTTTCATAGTCAGTTCTGGTCATTATGCTATCGGCATCCATTCTTAAAATTCTAGCCTCAGGGAAAAGTTGTTTTAACTCCTCCTCGGCTTTTTGGGTGCCAATGCCGGTATATTTAATTTGCTCACAACCACAATTAGAGCATTTATCGGAATAATTCTTTGATTTTCCACAGTAATGACACATAATGCGGTTATTAGCAGAATGATATGTCATCGAAATACTGCAATTATCACAGGTTAAAACCTCTCCGCAAGATGGACAGGAAATATAAGTATTAAATCCACGGCGGTTTAAAAGCAGTATTGCCTGATGGCCGCTTTTTAAAGCATCATCCAGTCTATCATAGAGAAGATTACTGATAATGCCCTTGTTTCCTGCCGCAAATTCCTTCCGCATATCAACAGTTTCGCAAACAGGAAGTTTAGCATTTCCGTATCTTTTAGAAAGCGAACAGAGCAAATATTTACCCGATAAAGCCGCGCTATAGGTTTCAATAGACGGTGTAGCAGAAGAAAGAACAACCAAGCCTTTACTCTGTGCAGCCCTGAATCTTGCAATATCTCTTGCATGAAAATGCGGACTCATCTCGGATTTATAGGTATGCTCCTGCTCCTCATCGATAATAATAAGACCAACATCCTCGAAGGGAGCAAATACTGCGGAACGGGTTCCAACGGCGATTTTAGCATCACCATTTTTAACTCGCTTCCATTCGTCTAAGCGTTGCCCCTGCGACATAGCGCTATGAAAAACCGCAACCGATGAGCCAAATCTTTGATGGAAAATATTCAGAGTTTGCGGAGTAAGCGCTATTTCGGGCACCATAACAATAACGCCTCTGCCCTTTTTAACCACCTCTTCGCAGAGCTTTAGAAAAACCTGCGTTTTTCCCGACCCTGTAACACCGCAGAGCAAAGCAGTTTTGGGCGCGTCCGCAGTATATGCTGAATAAAGCGTTTCGAATGCTTGCTGCTGTTCATCGGTCAGCT
This sequence comes from uncultured Oscillospiraceae bacterium, assembly GCA_949295415.1. GTDB lineage: Bacteria > Bacillota > Clostridia > Oscillospirales > Acutalibacteraceae > UMGS172. The sequence continues at coordinate 32,668 of CASFLA010000078.1, read as the reverse complement.
TTTTAGGCTGATAGTTTTTTACAGAAACATTACTGTAAGGATTTCTGTAATATTCCTGTTCAAAAACCGTTACTAAACCCTTTTTCTGAAGACCGTTAACGACTGCAGATGTAAAACCTGTAAAATAACAGAGCTCTTTAAGCGAACAACATTCCATCTCACTGAGAGTTGCAATAACTCTTTTCTGCTTATCTGTCAGCTTAAAAAGCGATAAATCATTCGCTAAATCGGTGAGCTTAACAATTTTCTGTGAAGCATCTGATACCGAGCGCACAGCATCACTATTTTTAATTAAAACTCCTTTGGAAACAAGCTTTTCAACCAAGGTATTATCACTAGCAAGCCCAAGGCTTGATATAACAACCTCTTTAGTTAAATCTTTACCCGTTTCTTTAAAAAGACGGACAATCTCTTTTAATTCATCAGAAAGAGAATCATAAAGAAGGTCAGCCGATTCGCTTAAAGAATATGAATTCTTAATCTTAAAGTTGATTCCGGGAGGAAGTAAAACTCTTATAGCATTATAATAGGTGCAAAAGGTTTGCTCTCTTATAAATGCGGCAAGTTTCAACATTTTTTCGGTTAAAACAGGTTTTTCATCAAGCAAAGAATCAACAAATTTGCATTTAGTGCCTAAAGGGGCTTCCTCAAAGCCTAAAATAAGACCCGTTTTCTTAACATTACCTTTTCCGAACGGAACAGTAACCCTCATACCAGCCTTAGCGGTTTCGGTTAAATGCTCGGGTAAAAAATAATGGTATGGCTTATCGGTCTTGAAAACATTATTATCAACCGCAACGCTGACAACTTTGCATCCCATATAAGCCACACCCCCAAAATTTAATGTTAAGTTTTAATTAATCGTCAATATCGGCAGACATCTCGTTCATTGCGAGAGTTACCGGCTTTTCGGTTATGATTTCCTCGTTTTCGTTTGCTTCATTGGCAATTTTTCTTGCCTTTTTAGCAACATCGAGAACCAGTTTATAACGGCTGTCAGAATTTTTAATCAGTTTACCAATTGCGGGATTAAGCATAATATTTATCTCCTTTTTCTATATGAAAAAATTATTTTTTTAAAGCGTTACACTAACGCGATCAGACTTCATTCTTTCCGATTTGATAATTGTAGCAATATCGGCTACAGTTTCAGATAAAACATTATTAACAACGATATAATCATATTCGCCGGCTCTTTCGATTTCATCTTTAGCTGCTTTTAGGCGCTTTTCAATAGCCTCAGCTGTTTCGGTTCCGCGGCTAACCAATCTGGCTTTTAAAGCCTCAAAGGAAGGGGGCATAATAAAAATGCTGAAGCAGTCGTTGCATTTTTTACGGACATTATAAGCGCCGTTAACATCAAGCTCAAGCAATATTTCCTGCCCGTTTTCGATGCAATCATTAACGGGTTTTATAGGCGTTCCGTAGAAATTACCGCAATACTCGTTATATTCAAGTAAATCATTATTCTCAATCATTTTCAAGAACTCATCGCGGCTGATAAAGTTATACTTTTCGCCCTGAACCTCGCCCTCGCGCATTGCTCTTGAAACAGAGGAAATCGAAAACTTAAGTTCAGGCATAAGTTTAAAAAGTTCTTTCATAACGGTATCCTTGCCCGAACCCGAGGGGCCGGAGATGATAATAAGCGTTCCCTTACTCATTTTCTTCCTCGCTTTCTGCGGCCTCTAACTCATCAAGTCTTGCGGCAACGGTTTCTGACTGAAGATAGGTTAAAATGATGAGGTCACTATCGGTAATAATAACCGCTCTTGTTCTTCTACCATGGGTTGCATCAATTAATGTGCCCTTTTCCTTTGCCTCTGCAATAATACGCTTTATGGGTGCAGATTCAGGGCTTACAATGGCAACCAGTCTTGAAGCAGAAACCATATTTCCAAAGCCGATGTTTATAAGTTTCATTTTTATCACCAAATCAATTATTCAATATTCTGAATTTGCTCTCTGATTTTCTCGATTTCCGATTTTATATCAACTACTAGCTTAGTAACATTGACATCCTGACATTTTGAGCCTGTTGTATTAGCCTCTCTGTTCATTTCCTGAACAATAAAATCAAGCTTTTTGCCAACAATCTCACCGCTTGCCAAGAGATCCTTCAGATGACCGATATGGGTGCGGAGTCTGACGGTTTCCTCATCAACTGCAACCTTATCGGCAAATATAGCAACCTCCGTTACAATGCGCTGGTCATCAATATCCTTGTTTTCCAAGACCTCGCGGATTTTCTTTTCCAAGCGCTCTTTATATTCAGCGACGGTTTTTGGAGAAAGCTCTTCAACCTTTTCGACCATAGAAAGAATGTTATCAGCTCTTACAATAACATCGGCAACAAGCTTCTCGCCCTCAACCTCTCTTGCCTCAATAAATGAATCAACCGCAATTTCTGCAGCCTTTAAAAGAACCGAAGCGGCAAGCTCCTCATCAATGTTCTTTCTTGATACTGAGAAGATTCCGTCCTGTTTAGCCAGAGTTGCAACAGTTAAGTCATTCTTGATTTTATATTTTTTAGAAACTGTTTTAAAAGCCTCTATGTAACCCTTAACTGCATCCTCATTTATTTCAACAGTATCGTTAGAAGCGCCATCAAACGAATAATTCACAAATACATCAAGCTTACCCCTTGTTACTCTTGATTGGATATAGCTTTTAAGCTTATCCTCTAAAAACGAGAACTGGCGAGGCGCTTTAATTTGGCATTCAAAAAAGCGATGGTTAACAGATTTGATTTCAACGGTTACGGTAAGCTCGTTTTCTGAAAATTCTCCTCTACCGTAGCCGGTCATACTTTCAATCATAATTTTCTCCTAAAACTATAATATAAGCAAAATAATATATATTATTAATAATACCAAAACTATTAAGAAAAGTCAATTAAATTAACAGTTTTTAAGGGATAAAATAAGACTTGGAAGCCAAAACCTCCAAGTCTTTTAAAATTTAGAATAAATCCTCTAATTTTGCAACAATTCCATAGTCACAATAATCGAATATCGGTGCCGATTTATCGGGGTTTATGGCGATAATTGTTCCCGACTGTTGCATTCCTACAATATGATGCACTGCGCCCGAAATTCCTGCCGCAACATAAACCTTGGGACTAACAATTTTACCCGTTATTCCGACCTGATGGGAATAAGGTGCTAACCCTGTATCCACCAAAGCTCTTGATGCAACAGGTTCTGCGCCCAAATAATCCGCAAATTTTAAGGCTTCGGGATAAATATCCTTAACACCTTTGCCCAAACCGAGCATTAAATCACTCATTTCAGCCGCGGCTGTTCTAACGGTTGCCATACAAGGCTTTGTAACGCATCTGATTTTTGCAATAATATTTCCACTAAAAGCAGGGCGATACATAAAAAGCTCTTCCCCATCGGTTTCAAGCGCGGTGCAATCGGCACAAAGTCCGGTCATTAACGCCGCAGAAACAATCGGGGCTGTTCTTCTTGCCCAGATATCGCCGGGCCAAAGGACAAAATCGGGTTGGCCTTCTTTTATTTTAGCAATAAGAGTATCTGCATCAGCGCGCTCAATAACAGTTATATCATCTGATACAGTTTCTGCCATTTCGCGCGGTTCCTCTCCGATTATCCAAACATTTTTAAGCTTTTTCTCAGATATAATCCTGTGTTCGGCGGCCTTATCTTTTTTAAGACCCTCGGCAATAACATTTTTAAGCTCAGACGGTTCAATAAACTTGCATCTTCTCTTGCCGCTTTCATTCTCAAAGCTCTTAACGACCTTAGTCGGAGAGCCAAGAATGCCGCAACAACTCTTGTCTGCACCGATATCATCGGCATTCCATACAGTTATATCCTTTGCTTTTGAGCGAATGCTCGGAAAACGAAGCTCGTTTATTCTTTCAACAGTAATAACTGCGGGAAGTATCGTCTTTTCCTCACCCAATCTTGTTGTGCAAGAAATTTCATTATCGCTTAAATTATCAATGCTCATAACATTGGTAATAACGGGGAATCCCATCATTTTTGCCAAAACAGAGCCTGTCTGCGCGGTATCACCGTCAACAGTCTGTCTGCCGCAAATAATAAGGTCGGGGTCAACCTTTTTAGCCGCGAGGCTTAAAGCATAACCCGTAGCCAAAGTATCCGCACCTGCAAAAGCGGTATCAGAAAGCAAAATGCCGTTAACATTGCCGAGTCTTGTCAGTGAACGAAGCAGATTTTCAACATTAGGTCTGCCCATACTTAAAACAGTGATTTCTGCATCGGGAATGCGAAGCGCACATTCTAAGGCACAAGCATCAAACGGGTTTATTTCGCCCGATGTAACCTGCTTAACACAAACTAAAATCTTCATTAAAATTCTCCATGATATATAGGCGCCAAAGCATCATGGACCGCCTTATATTTCTTAAAGAGTTCCTTGTATTTTGCGGTGTTTTCAAGGTTGGGAATAATAGTATCCCTAACCTTAACGCATTTTTTAACTGCATCAACCGCATCAGAGAACACTCCAACTGCAATGCCTGCAAGCATAGCAGAGCCAAACGAGGAGTCACTGCTTTCGGTAGTTTTAAGAGTAATACCCAACATATCAGCAGTAATCTGTGCCCAAAGCTTACCCTTAGCACCGCCACCAATAAGTGTAGCATAATCATCATGCTCGATACCAATTTGGTTTAAAGAAACCATACTATGCAAAAGCGAGAATGAAACACCCTCTAAAACGGCTCTTGTAAACTCAGCTTTTGTATGCTCAGCTCTGAGACCGATGAAGCTACCGCAAAGAGTCGGGTCTGCATACGGAGTAAGCTCTCCGTTAATATATGGGTGGAACATAACACCGTTTGAGCCAAGGGGAATTTCTGCCGCCGCAGCGTCAAGCTGCTTATAGTCGCCATCAAAGGTATCTCTATACCAACGATAGCTCGATGCCGCCGCTTTAGTTGCAGTTCCGGGATACCACATACCGTCAACAATATGGGCATAGTTAATTAAATGCTCATTAGGATATGAGCGGTCTGTAATAACACAGATTCTGCCTGCAGTTGCTAATTTTACGGTCATCTGACCCTTTTGGACTGCACCGGAAGCAAAAACCTCCATAACAGTATCGGTTGTTCCGCAAATAACGGGAGTTCCTGCCGCTAAACCTGTTTGGGCTGCTGCTTTTTCAGTAACAGAACCGATAATATCAGTAGGCTTAACAATGGGAGGTAAAATAGCTTTATCAATACCCGCTAATGCACAAAGTTCATCATCCCACTGCATAGTATTGTTATCAAAAAGCATACTTCCCTGCGCCTCAATATAATCAGTGCAGTAAACATCGGTTAAAAGATAACGGATATAATCCTTCTCAAAGAAAATCTTACCCATTTTAGCGAAGACCTCGGGCTCATTTTCCTTAACCCAGATAATCTGCGGCAAAGTCCAGATAGTATCGGGCTTTGAGAAGCATTTTTTAACAATCATATCCATTGCTATAGCCTTTAAAGCATCGGACTGAGGCTTACTGCGCGAATCGGTCCAATGAATTGCAGGGCGTAAGGGATTAGCGTCTTTATCACATAAAACAGCGGTATGAGTTGCCGAATCAATAGAAACTGCTAAAATATCAGCCGCATCGATACCACTTTTCTTAAACAACTCGGTTGTATCCTCGCAAAGAGCCTTATACCAATCCTCAGGTTTTTGCTCGCAGTAGCCTTTATCGGGATGAAGGGTCGGATACTCAACCGAATGCTCAGCAACGATATTACCCAAGGTATCAATAATAGTTGCCTTAGAAGCACCGCCGCCAAAATCTATTCCGAGAAGATATTTCATTTTATTCTCCTCTAATTTCGTAGTTTTCGCCTGTAACACCGGGGAGAACGCCGCGACCAATAAGTCCCTCATTCTCAACATGGGCTAAAATCCACTTGTTTTTGCGGAAAAGAACCTTATCTTCATGCTCGTTTTGGAGCGGAATGTTAGTGCCCTTAGGAAGACCAACAACACAGCCAAAACCACTCTTTAATACCTGACAAGGACAAAAATGCAAGGTTGTTGCATAAACTTCGACTGCATCGCCCTTTTCAAGATAGAAAATTTTAAAGGTAGATGAATCAACCTTATTGTCAACAATATCCTGAACCTTGCCCAAAATCAGCACAAGCGGAGTTGTTGCAATATTGATTTCAGAATCCTTATGCCATTCAACCGCGTTAAGCTTGTTGCTTGAACCATAGCAATAACCAACCTGAGTCGGCATCTCGCCATAGCAATCCTCTTGCATTTCCTTAGCGGCTTTAGTCTTCATAAACTCCTCGAGCTCGGGAACATACATAGAACCCTCTGCAGGCATAGGGATTTTATTAGCAACCTCAATAATCTCGTCGATTGAAAGATTATTGAGAACTTTACCGTAAGGAATAAACTCCTTATCGGTAACCTTATAAATTTTAAGATTAGGATTGTTTTTTACTATTAACTCGTAGCTCATATTATTTACCCTCCAAAGCAGTAATTACTCTTGTGCAGGAGAAGGTTTCGCCTGCATTTATGCACTGAATACCTTCTTTATTCTCAATAATGCAGTCATCATCAAGGCTTCCGGGGATGCCAAACCAAGGCTCGATGCAGATAAAAGGTGCGTTGGGTTTAGTCCAAAGCAGCATAAACGGGAAATTAGGATACTCTAATTTGATTCCTCTGCCGGTTTTTCTGTTAACAAGGCTGCACTCCTCTGACTTAACATCTTTAAATACAAGTGCATCAACTGCAAAGTATTTATATTCAAGCGGTAAAATCTTGGTATTTTCAATAACGGGAGTTGTATCCTTACCGATAAGATTACCATAAACAACATAACTGTTAAGCGTTTCGTTCTCTTTGAAAATAATATCGTATTCTTCAATTCCCTCAGGGCAAGCATAACCCTCATGGGCGCCGACAGAAAAGAACATTTTATCATCATTTATGTTCTTAACATCATAGTCAACCTGAACCTTATCATTAAACAAGGTATAGGTTACTCTGAATTCAAAATCATAAGGGAATGAAACCTTGGTTTCATCGGTTGCAGTAAGCAAAAAAGTTGCTTTATTATCGCTTACAGATTCAACTGCAAAATCCATATTCTTTGCAAAGCCGTGCTTGGAAAGGATATATTCCTTTCCGTTAAGGATATATTTATCATCCTTTAATCCGCCTGCTATCGGGAAAAGATGCGGAGCGCTGGACGCCCAAAAATTAGGGTCGCCCACCCAAAGATATTCTACATTATTAACTGTAAAGCTCTTCATCTCTGCGCCGCGTTCATTTATTTTCAAAACTGCGTTTTCATTCTTTAAAACTACCATTTTTAATCCTCCTTGACTATACAGAAGTGCCGAAGGGACATAAATACCCCTTCGGCTGAAATAAATTACTTATTAGCAATCCAATCATGCTCAGGGTCATTACTTCTGTTGAAGCCCTGATAATCACCGGCCATAAGCCACAGGAAATAGGTCTGGTAACCGGGAGTTGAAACAGTGGTATGATAACCTACGGGGAACTCAACCAACTCATCGTTTTTAACGCGGTATGCTTCATCAATCTCGCCGTCAGCAGTATAGAGGCACTGAACAGCAAAGCCCTGTTTGGGGTCGAAAAGGAAATAATAAATTTCCTCAGCGATGCACTCTGTGGGCATATGGTCCTCGTCATGCTTATGGGGCGGGAAGCCTGCCCAGTTACCCTCAGTAACATAGCATTCGCCAATGGTTAAAACCTTAGCATTGGTTGTTCCATCAATAATAAAGCTGGTTTCTCTTTCATAAGGGACCTTGCCGAGAAGCTTAAGGGGAACACGGTCAGCTTTAAGAAGCTGAGGCTCGGTTTTTTCTGCAACGGGAGTTGCACAAACTGCAATCTTAATATGGTCAATAGCTTCAATAGTAAGCTCCTGCTCCTTAGGCATATAGAAGCTTTCAGCTTTTTTATTTTCAAAAACAGTCATTCTGTTGCCAACATTTTCCCATTTGGTTCCTTCAAAAGCAACATTGCAATGACCCTCAAGCATAATAAATGCGGTTTCTTTATCATAGGTATTGAAGCCGAGGCTCTCGCCTGCATCAAGCTCGATAATGCCGAACTCTAACTTCTTTAATGAGCACTCACCTATTTTGCAAATAGGAGTGTAACCCTTTGCGGGTATATAAGATTTTTTATAATTCATAACCGTTCCTTCTTAAAAATTTAATGGTTGTATCAAAATCGGGGACGCTCTCACGAGCACCGACTCCAGTGCACTTAATAGCAGAAACAGCGCTACTGAAATGGCAGCACTGCAAGGGAGAAAATCCGCGGACAACCGCCGAAGCAAATGCTCCATGGAAAATATCGCCTGCACCATTAGAGTCCTTAACCTCAACGGGATAGCAAGGATATTCTGTAATTTTTTCGCCGTCATAAATTAAGCCGCCCTTGCTTCCGCGGGTAACAACAACATATTCCGGTGAATACATTTCATAAAGCTTCTTAGCAGCATCTGCGGCGTTACTTTCACCGGTATGACCAATAGAAAACTCCTCGGAAGGAATCATAATATCGGTTAAAGCCAGAAGCTTATCAACATTAGGATAAAGGCCTCCGCAGTCATAAAGCACCTTAACACCGTTTTCACGGGCGATTTTAGCAGCTTCTACTGCAGCATCCATTTCATTACCGTCAACCATTAAAACCTCGGCCGATTTGATAGCCTCAATCTTTTTATCATCAAGCTTAAGCGCAGGCAAATCACCTTTATCAAAAACGCAGGTTCTTGTTGCCTTTTCAGCATTAAGCCAGATGCATGACTGGAATGCTCTGTAGCCTTTCAGTAAATCTATATTATCGGTTTTTACACGATATTTTTCGAAATCTGTTTTTAAGAAGTTTCCGGTTGAATCATCGGATAAAACACCGATAAATTCAGAAGAAACTCCTAATTTTGATACTGCAACGATGCCCGACGCGGTAGGACCGCCGCCAACAAGCTTTGTTGAGACAGCGCGCAGCTTAGTATCTTCTTTCGGGAACTGCGGAATGGTAATAAGAGTATCCATTACGCAAGCGCCAATTCCAACGACCTTACTCATTTTTTAAACATCCTTTCAGATGAAAAAAATTCTTTAGAATATGCTCTGCACACTGCCGCAGTTTCCCGCAGCAGTGTGCATAATTGATGATTACGCCTTGCCGTTAGCTCCGACAAGCTCGATTTTAGTTAATGCAAACTCTTTAACTGCCTCGATAGGCCTCTTCATAAAGTTATCAACTGCAATAGCGCGGTCAGGCTTTACGATATCCTCAGCGATGCAATCAAGATATGCATAGCAAACATCTGTTGCAATGTTTACTTTACGGATACCTGCGGCAACTGCTGCCTTGGTTTCGGCATCGGGAACACCCGAACCGCCATGAAGAACAAGTGCAGTATTGTTAGTTGCCTTTCTGATATCCTTAATTCTCTCAATATCCAGCTTGGGCGGCTTTTTGTAGCGGCCATGAGCCGTTCCGACCAAAACAGCAAGAGCTGTTACGCCGGTTTTTTCAACAAATTCTTTGGCATCTTCCGGAACGGTGAATTCATCCATAGAATCATCGTTAACTGTGCCAACATGACCAAGCTCACCCTCAACGCCAACACCGAGATAATCACAGGTTTCAACAACTCTACGAGTTGCGGCAATGTTTTCTTTAAAAGGTAAAGCAGAACCATCAAGCATAATGCCTGTTGCTCCGTAACGGAGGGCTCTTGTTACCTCAAGTTCAGAGGGGCCATGGTCAAGATGGAAGCATACGGGCACCGAAGCCTTTTTGGCTGCGGCAATAATTACCGGAGAGAGATAATATCCGGCTTCTTCTTTGAAAAGGCGCGGATATACCTGTAAAATAACAGGTGCTTTAAGCTCCTCTGCAGCGGCAATAACGCCCATACAGGTTTCCATATTATAAACGTTAAATGCAGGAATGGCATAATTGCCTTCCTCTGCCATGTTTAAAATTTTCTTTAAATTAACAAACATTTTTCAAAACTTCTTATTTTGCGGCAGCAAGGATAAGCTCTTCAATAGCAATAACCTTCTTGCCTTCGGGAGCATTCTTCTTTAATGAAGCATACTCAGAAACAGAAGCGGTAACGATGGTATCAGCGCCAACATTGATAGCGTTGGTCCAACGCTCCTTAGCAACAAGGTCGGTTACGAGCGGATTATAGATAGCCATAATCGAGCCGCCTGCCCACATTGTATCTTTTTTGTTTAAAAGCATTTCATTAAGTTCTGCACAAGCAGAAATAATTGCTCTTGCATCATCAGTTTCCTCAAGGTCACGAGCAAGCTGATAGGGATCCTGATAAACAACCTTAGCGCCGGTGTTCTTAACTGCAAGCTTACCGTCTTTAATAAGAGCAGCAACAAAGGCAGTATAGGTTACAACGCCGTTAAGCTCAACGCCATACTCTTTATACTCACGAACAAAAGCCTTTGCATCCTGAGGATCAAAAGCAATAACAGTTGCAAAACCGTTAAGAGCAGCAGCGCAATCAGCCATCTGCTTCTTGGTCTCATCAGCAGCGCCGATAAGCCAATCAAGAGCAGCACCAGAAGCAGGCTCATCTGCCAAAACAGTAAACTTAACATTTGCTTTTTCAAGAGCCTTGATAGCATTAACTGCAGCAGCAGGAACATTGTATCTTGCCTCAGCGCCAAGGAAAAGAACCGTGTCAGTTACAGCAGCGTGAGCAGCAATAGCAGCAGCTAAATCCTTGTCGAGTTCAGTTACGCCGTAAGCGTTACCGGTCTCAAGAACCTTATCAATGATAGCGTTTATGTAATCAGGGGTCTCGCCATTCAATGCGAGGTTAAGACGAACATCTTTAGTAAATACTATGGGGTCCCAACCGGTTGCACAATCTTTAGTGCAGCCACCGCACATCTGACACTCATAGATGTTATCGATAACATCAGGAGTCATCTTAGCGCCATCGCGGTTAACTAAAGAAAGAGCAAGTGCACGAGCACGGGAAGTGTTTCTCTCCTGACCGGTAGCATTTCCGACAGGGCAGATATGACGGCACATCCAGCAGAAACGGCATGCGTCAACAATCTGTTTGCTTTTTTCAGACATATACATAACTAAATTACCTCCCTATCAGATTAAAGTCCGAGCTTGAACGGGTTCATAATGCCGTTCGGGTCGAGCTGTTTCTTAATGCCTTCGAATACCTGCATTGCAGGGCCATACTGTTCCTTCATAAGACGGCCAAGCTTAATACCAACACCATGGTGGTCATTAACAACACCGCCGTTTGCAATAGCGGTTCTAACACCGGTATTCCAAATCTGCTGATGAAGTCTCAATGCCTCATGCGGATCTTCAGGAACAAATTCCTTATCAACAATGAAGCGGTCGTAAACCATTGCGCCCCACTCATACCAGTGAGAGAAGTGAGCAATAAACTTAACGTTCGGGAAGTTAGTCTCAATAGCTTTCTTCATTGCCCAATAAATCTTCTCAATCTTATCGTAAGGAGCGATAGTATCCATAGTTCCGAACATCTGCGGAAGATCCATCATATGACCGGGATAGAAGAAGGTAATCTTCTCTTTCCACCACTTCTCGCCGTATTCAGAGCCTAAGTCCTCAGCGCCATATTTCTTAAATGTATCAAGAAGAATCTTCTCTTCAACTTCAACCATTTCCTTGCAGCCTTCATAAGCAATGTTCATAAAAGCGCCTTTTCTCTCAACACCAACAATCTTCTTGATAAGAGAAGCGGTTTCTGCCTCGTCATAAAGACGCATAACAGAAGGTTTGAACTTCTGGAGAAGTTCACGAGAAGCTTCAAATGCACCGTGCATATCCTGGAACAAGAAAGCACGGAAGCGACGCTCCTCAGGTTGAGCGAAGATACGGATCTGAGCCTTGGTGATAACACCTAAGGTTCCCTCAGAACCGATGAAGATCTGGTTAAGGTCAGGACCTGCTGCATGCTTAGGTGCAGGAGAGGTCTCAATGATATCACCGTTAGGAAGAACAACTTCCATTTTAAGAACCATATCATCAATTTTACCGTATTTTGTTGAAACAACGCCGATACCGCGGTGAGCCAAGAAGCCGCCAACGGTTGAGCAAGTAAGAGAAGAAGGGTAATGCATGGTTGCATAGCCTACCTCGTTTGCTGCCCACTCAATATGCTTATAAATAGCACCGCATCCGCACTCTATGTAAAGAGACTCGGTATTAACATCATAAATCTGGTTCATTCTCTTGGTATCAAGAAGAATACCGCCAGCTACAGGGATAGCACCGCCCTGTGTTCCGCCGCCGCCACCCCAGGTGGTAACAGGAATCTTATAGTAGTTAGCAATTTTGAGAACCTTAGAGGTCTCCTCTGCATTCTTAGGCGAAACAATAAAGTCTGCCTCAGGCATACGCTTACCGCGGTCAGCCCACATTCTTGAAAGCCAGAAATAGTCAACACCGTGAGTAATCTTATCAATTTCTCTTGTTGAACAGTTTTCTCTGCCGACAGCATCTTCTAATTCGGTAAGAATAATGTCTGTCAAAAACTCATTACAAACCATCGAATCATCTCCGTTAAATATTTTTACGAAGTTATAAAACTTCGCGCTTTAATGCCGTTTTATAATATCATAACAGTCTGTATTTTGCAAGCAAATTTTGAAAATAAATTTCAATTTTGCTTGATTTTTTGTATGAATTTTGTTAAAATGAAATAAATTTTCATTTGAGGTGCAATATGGAGTCGCTTTTACTTTCAATTAAGGAAAAATACTCGCAAATGGGCCATAGTGAAAAGCTTATTGCCGATTGGTTGACGAGAAATTTTTCCGATATGATGAATATGTCAATTAGCCAGTTGGCCGATAACTGCGGCTGCGGCGAAGCAACCATTGTCCGCTTTTCGAGAAGGCTCGGCCTTTCAGGTTATCAGGAGTTAAAGCTTAAGATTGCGCAGGAGTCTGCCAACACTGCCGCAGGCGGTGTTATGGGTATTGAGCAGAACGATACCTGCTATGAGATTTTTAAAAAGAGAATAAGCGATATTCATATAGCTTTGGAAAACACCAAATCTGTGTTAGACCCTGCTGAATTTGAGAATGCCGCTAATGCTTTAAGGAACGCTTCGAGAATAGTTATATTCGGTCTTGGTAACTCGGCCTCGGTTGCAGTTGACGCTCAGCATAAATTTTTAAGGGCGGGACTCGATGCGGTTGCCTATTGCGATAATCATATGCAGGCTATTGCCGCCTCACATCTGCATAAAGGCGATGTTGCAATCGGTATTTCCCACTCCGGCGCTTCTATAGATGTTGTTGAAGCATTAAGAACCGCTAAGGACGCAGGTGCTTTAACTATTTGCCTTACAAATTTTGGGAACTCCCCCATTCATAGTGTCAGTGATATTGTTTTAAACACCCGTTCTGATGAAACAAAATATTCTATACTTGCTATGAGTTCAAGAATCGCTCAGCTCGCTATTTTTGACGCATTATATACTTATATAGTTATGAACAGCAACAAGGCGGCGGTTAAAGCCATTAAAGAAACCGAAACTGCCTTGCAAAGCAAGAAATATTGAATTGAAATGCAAATATTAAAATGATATAATAAATTTACTACATAAATTTGGAGGATAAAATGGATATTTTTAAGGAACAATTAGTTGTAATAAAACCAACTGCAAAAACAGTAGTAGTTAAAACACTGATTTATTCGGTTGCAGTGCTTTTTGCTTTGGGTGCAATTATATTTTCTTTTTTGAGACCTGCATTGTCAACCATAGCCATGTTAATTGCTGCAGGTGCAGTTTATTTAGGATATAGATTTGCTTCAAAACTTAATATCGAATATGAATATATCAACACCAACGGAGAGGTTGATGTTGACTGCATTATCAACAAGCGTGACCGTCAGAGAATGACAACCTTTAAATGCTCGGATATTGAAGATATTTCGCAATATAATCCCACAGTTCATAAGCCTAAATCAACAGACGGCAAGGATGTTTATTTTGCTTGCACGCCCGATGAAGAAAGCATTGCTTTGAGAATCTGGCATCCTAAAAAAGGATATTATACTATCGTTTTTGCGCCCAATGAGGACTTTAAAGAGTCAATGAGAAAATACCTCCCCTATTTATTAAAAAATAATCTTTAAGGAGAACGTAAATGGTTCTTACTTCAAACCAAATGAGAATAGCTGAGCAAGCGGCGGTTGACCTTGGTATGAACTGGTTAAGGCTAATGGAAAACGCAGGCTCTGCCGTTGCAAAAGAAATCAGAAAACGCTATAAATTAAAGGATAAAAAGGTTGTTATTGTTTGCGGCAAAGGCAACAACGGCGGTGACGGATATGTTGTTGCAAGAAAGTTGCTTGATGATGGGGCTAATGTCCGCGTTATTTCACTTGAGGCTCCAACAACCCATAGTGCAAAGGAAATGGCTTCAAAGATGATAAACCACGGCATTAAGCCGATAGACTTTCAAAGCTATGAAAATCTATGCGTTCAGCATATTTCCGATTCCGATATTTTAGTTGACGCGATATTCGGAATAGGCTTTATGGGAGAAGTCTTTGGCATATACAAAACCGCAATTGCCGCAATTAACAATTCAAAAGCCGTTAAGATTTCGGTTGATATTCCAAGTGGTTTATCGGGCGATAGCAATAAACCCGAGGGCGTTTTTGTAGCTCCTGATATTACTATAACCTTTGCCGCTTATAAGCCCTGCCACCTACTCTACCCCTCCGGCACATTATGCGGTAAGGTAATCGTTGCGTCTATAGGTATGCCCGAGCAATCGTTTGACGGACTCCAGCCTATAATGCGCGTTGTATCGGAAGAACAAGTAGCAGATGTGATGCCGTTGAGAAAAGTCGACAGTCATAAAGGAAATTTTGGAACAGCGGCGCTTTATGTAGGAAGTAAAGGATATGCGGGCGCAGCAGCTATTGCAGTAAATGCAGCAGTAAAAAGCGGCGCAGGAATAGTTAACGCAATCATTCCCAACAGTATTTATAGCATCGTTTCATCCTCTAGATATGAAGCGGTCTGCACAGTAATTGAAGCCGATGATGAAAAGGCGCAGAATTTCGAAAACACCGCAAAAATTGTTGATACTGTTAACAATTCAACCTGTGCTTTAATCGGTTGCGGAATAGGCATCTCGGCATTTAGTAAATATACTGTTGAGAACATTGTGAAAAATTCCAATGTTCCCTTAGTTATTGATGCTGACGCTTTGAATATACTGTCAAAAAATCCTTCTCTTATCAGTGAGGCAAAATCAGATATTATAATAACCCCTCATCCAAAAGAGGCAGCAAGGCTTCTTAATATAACAACTAATGAGGTTCAAAGCGACCGAATTGGTTCTGCGGCTTTGCTTACCGAGAAAACAGGTGCTATAACTGTTTTAAAAGGTGCTAACACAATAATTGCTTTGCCAAACGGCAAAAAGTATATAGTTACTGACGGTAATCCGGGTATGGCAACCGCCGGAACGGGAGATATGTTGGCAGGAATGATTGTTGCATTTTTAAGTCAGGGCTTATCCCCTGCCGATTCTGCAATTGCCGCCGTTAAGCTTCACGCTTTGGCGGGCGATACTGCAGTTTTAGAAACGGGAGTGCTTTCACTAACGCCAACCGATATGATTGATCATCTGCCTGCCGTTTTCAAAAAAATATATTCATTAAAATAGCAAAAAAGCCGAAGGATTAACCATTCGGCTTTTTTGTTTTAGGTGTTGTTTTGTAATATTTTTTAAAGCATCGGGAGAAATAACCCGAATCCGAAAAACCTGAGCTTAGCGCCGCCTCGCTTATTGTGCAGTTACCTGCCGCAATCAGCTTTTTAGCGTGCTCAAGGCGCAAAATCTTAATATATTCCATTGGCGAAAACCCTGTAATCGATTTAAAAAGTCTGCAGAAATATGCTTCATCATAGCCGAATTTTGCGCTGATAGATTTTGAACTTATGTCATCTTTATAGTTTTCATTGATAAAATCAATAATATCGCGGTATTTTGAGTCCTGCGCACTTAGTTGAATATTATCCTTTAAGCAATTTCTACAAAGAGCAGCTATAAGCTCATAAACGGCTGAATAGGTTAACAGCGGTGAATATTCATCATTGGAGTTTTCTTTTAGCATTAGATTCTTAAACGCTAATAAAACCTCTTCATTCTCAGTTATATTACAAAACTGAATTTTTCCGCTTTCAATCGGTTTTAAAACTTTTTCGGTTAAGGGCGCATTATTGAAAAATGAAGCTATTTCAAACATAACAGTTTTATATTTAACTCCGTCTTCAAGTGAAAAACCGCCGTGGAGCTGCCGAGGATTTATAATTGCGAGTTGACCTTTATTAACAGTAATAACCGATTCTCCCAAGGTCAGCTTTAAAGCACCGCTTTCTATAAACAAAAATTCAAGACGCTCATGCCAATGAATTTTAAAACATAAGGAATCGCTCTTTTTAACTATAAAAGGTAAAAACTTAACTGCACTGTCATTATAAACTACCGCCTGCAGCTCCTTTTGCGCCGTATATTCCAAATTACCACCCTCAGAATGTCAAAATAATCTAATTTTTAACTCAAAATCATCCTATAAATAGCTTTTTCTTTATGTTATCATAATTTTAGGCAAACATCAACCAAATCTATTCATAAAAAGCGGTGATTATTTTGAAAATCGGCACTTGTATAAACTTTCGAGATATTGATTCAATATCAAAAAAATTCGAAACCATAAAACAGCACGGAATTGATTCCTGCCAGATAATTTCCTGGAACAAATCAATCAGAACCGATGAAAATGCCGAAACACTGAAAAACTTAATTAAAGAACACTGTATTACAGTATCGGCGTTCTGGTGTGGTTGGAGCGGACCGCAAGCCTGGAATTTTTATGAGGGTCAAACAACCTTAGGCCTCATACCCAAAAAATACAGAGAAGAAAGAATTAAAGACTTAAAACAAGGCGCTGATTTTGCCTTAAAGCTTGGCATAACCGATGTTGCAACTCATATGGGCTTTATCCCCGAAAACCCTTATGACCCTAATTTTCTTCCCTTCTGCGATGCTGTTAGAGAGGTTGCAGAGCATTTAAAATTCAACGGTCAAAATCTTCTTTTTGAAACAGGTCAGGAAACGCCGGTTGCAATGCTCCGCTGCTTTGAAACGGTTGGCACCGATAATCTTGCGGTTAATCTGGATACCGCCAACCTTATCCTTTATGGTAAAGCAAACCCCGTTGATGCGCTTGATGTTTTCGGCAAGTATGTCCGCAACATTCACGTGAAAGACGGGCTCTACCCTACTGACGGCAAGAATTTAGGCAAGGAAACAAGACTTGGCGACGGCAAGGTTGATTTTAAAGCTTTACTTATAAAATTAAGAGAGCTTGGATATGATTCTTATTTAACCATAGAGCGTGAAATAACGGGCGAAAAGCAATTAGAAGACGTTATTTTTGCAAAGAGTTATCTTGAAAATATATTAAAAGAAATCGGAGGCTAAGGATATGCTGCAAGTTGGTATTTTAGGAGTTGGCGGTATAAGTGGCGCTCATATTTCGGGCTGGAAAACTGTCCGGGATGCAAAAATCGTTGCGATGTGCGATATTCGCCCCGAAAAAATGGAAAAACATCAGAATGTCAACAAATATACTGATTTTCAAGAAATGATAAAAAACGAGCAGCTTGATATTATTGATATCTGTCTGCCCACCTATCTTCATGCAGAATATTCCATAAAGGCTATGGAAGAAGGCATAAATGTTCTTTGCGAAAAGCCTGTTTCTTTGAATGAAAGCGATATTGAAAAGCTTTTTTCTTGCGCCAAAGAAAACAATGTTAAATTTATGATTGCCCAGGTATTAAGATTTTGGCGCGAATATGAGTATGTAAAACAAGTCTTCGAGGATAAGTGCTACGGCAAACTGCTTTCGGGTAATATGTCAAGACTGAGTAGTTATCCAAAATGGAGTTGGGACAACTGGATGTTTGATGAAAAGCGCTCAGGTCTTGTTCCCTTTGATTTACATATCCATGACCTTGATTTTCTGGTTTATGCTTTTGGCGCACCTAAAAAGCAAACTGTTAACCGCTCAAAACTTCCTGACCAAGATTATTTATCGGCAGTTTATCAGTATGACTCCTTCTTTGTAAATACCGAGGCATCCTGGTATGGAGCGCCTATCCCCTTTGCAATGAAATTCCGTTTCCAATTTGAAAAAGCGGTTTTGATTTTTGAAAACAACACCCTTAAGGTTTATGAAAATGAAGGAAAAATCTTTGAACCGTTTAACGAGCAGGCGGGCGAAAACGGCGATATAGGCTTACCTAAGAGCAGTGCCTATGCTGAGGAAATCAAGTATTTTGTTAACGCTGTTTTAAACAACGCCGAACCCGATAAGGTTACTAAAGAGAGCCTTACAACCGTTTTGAAATTACTAAAGAATATATAAAATAAAGCAGAGCGTTAAAAACGCTCTGCTTTATTTATTTTATCGTTATATTTTTTGTATGTGGCTCAATAGTAATCATAGCATCATAGAAAGTTTTTGCTCTTTTTCCGTTAATAACAATGTTTTCAAAAGCAACATTCTTAACCAATCTATCAGAACTATATCCGCCGATTCTAGATAAATTAGGGCAATCTCCATTATAGGTGATGTTCTTAAAGGTGATATTATCAATCAGATACCCGGGATTTGGGTTATAGGAAGTATTTATCTGAACTCTTAGGTAGAACATACTGCTCATCGTATAATCATCCATTCGAATATTCTGGAATACGCAATCTCGGATAATATTTTCATCGCCAACCGACATCGCTATAGCTCCCCAATAAGCAGGATACGGAGAATTAACTTCTAAAATATCAATATTATCAAAATAAATATTGTATATCTCATCTCGGTTAAATTCATTCTGCGATCCATGGGTTCCGATATTTACCGTGTGAGCGTGGTCACACCAAAGGATTGTGTCCTTAACATTCCAGTTATAAGAGTCTCCCTTTTCCTCCCACCTTGATGCATATATCGCGATAGAATCATCAGAAGAACGGATAAAGCAATTCTTGATAGTTATATCATGACTTGACATCATATCAATTCCATCACTCCAGGTGTGACACGCAAAGGTTTTAAGATTATCGATAGTAACATTACTACAGCTTTTACCCATTACAGCATAAGAAGTTGAATTGCGAATAATTACACCTTGAACAAGAACATTATTGCACTTTGTAAAACAGATTCCATTCATATGCATATACTTGCTGGAAAGCGATTCAAATTTACAGTCATCAGCGTTAGAAAAGAGCAGGTCGATAACTCCGCGACCAATAATCTTAGTATTTGAACCGATAACAGAAACCGAAGCTTCAAGATATGCTCCACCTTCTAAATAGAGAACCTGGTTATCACGAAGGTAAAGCACAGGTCTTGTGCCATACATTTCAATATATTTGCAGTTGTCAGCATTATGAAGACCCGCTTTAAGATATATAACTTTGCTATCCTTTTCGTTCGGTATTTGGGTTTCAAAATCATTGCAATAAATCTGCAGATTGCGATAAATATCGCCGTTTATTTCAAAGGAGAGGTTACAAGCCTTGGTAACCTTAAATTCAACAGTATTTCCGTTTCTTGAGTATTTTATTTGCTTAGAATAAGGTCTTATTGCGACCGTTTCAATATCACGAGAAATTGAAA
Source organism: uncultured Oscillospiraceae bacterium (assembly GCA_949295415.1). Lineage (GTDB taxonomy): Bacteria > Bacillota > Clostridia > Oscillospirales > Acutalibacteraceae > UMGS172. Next base: position 12,917 of record CASFLA010000078.1, on the reverse strand, counting down.
CAATTCTTAAAATCATTTCTCCCTCAAAATCGATATTTACAAAGGAAGACATATACGGAATATATTTAGATTTTAGCGTATCATAATTAGCAACCTTGGCAGAGCAAACAGGAACATAAACCCATCCATCGCCAACATTGGCATAAACCTCAAAATCATTATAATTAAATCTGTCTTTGGTCGGCGGCGCATAAGCCTTTATTTTACCCACATTATCACTCTCGATTTCTATTTTAGGAACTTCATTATCAGGCGGTAGATACTCAGGTAAATCAGGGATAATAATATTCTCGGTTACCTGACTTATAAATGAACTGTCATCTTTTGATGGCAGCTTGCCGGTCGATGAGCTTCCGCTCACTAAATAATCATCCTTGTCTGCATCATTGTTATAATAAAAGCTGGACGAGGAAGAATTACCGGGAATTGATACATCATCTGTTACCTTGCATGATGTTAAACCAAGAAAAAGAAAACAGAACAGTAGAATAACAGAAATAGTTTTTCTCATTTATTCATTCCTGACCTTTATAATTGATATTGTCTAAGCGCTTATTTCTGAAATATAAAATAATGTCTAATAAAACCATAATAATATTTATAAAATAGAAAATCAGAACATACCATTTAGAATCAAAAGCCGCCATATACTGAGGGTTTAGAAACTTAGATAATATACCTGCAATATAGCCAAAGAATATCAGCAATAAAAACCCGAGGCTCTTACCTTTTGCAGTTCTCGCCTTATATGATTTAATAACATTAAGCGGCCAAGAAGCGCCAAAACTAACAATCATTATAATCTCTAAAATTTCAGCCAAATACTTCACCCTCTTTTTTTATAATATCATATAGCAGACCTATTTTCAATAAAATATTTGAAAAATAAAAAAAAGACAGTTAAAAGTATTATTCAATAGGTCTTTTACGAATCATAAGGGTTTCAATGGTTTCGTGACCGCAAAGGACGGATATCATTGAAAAAAGTCACCTTTGTCAGTAGACAAAAGTGACTTTTTTCATGGTGCGAGTGACGAGACTTGAACTCGTACGTCATTGACACACGCCCCTCAAACGTGCCTGTCTGCCTATTCCAGCACACTCGCATTTAAAGCGCCCAAACTTTTGAGCGCTCGATTATTATAGCACCCGTGTTCTTTATTGTCAACCATATTTTTAAGATTTTTGAAAAATTATTTAAACTCCTCTAATGACGCGTTATAAAGCATCTTTCGGTTGACTGTAAAAACCTCAGGTTCTCTGTTCCCAAGCTCTTTGAAAGCATTAAGAATAAGGGTTGGATTGATGTTTTCAGTATTGCCTGCAGGAAGCACGACTGAGATTTTCAATTCGTTATCCTTGATATTACAATCAATCTTCTTTATTTTTTCGGCGACGTTAAGAAGTGTAACCTTACCCTTTTTGCCCTTCTTCTCGGTTATCATAACCTTACCAGATGAAAACTCTTTAAAAGCGTTTAAATATTCGGCATCGTTATCTTTGATAGTTAACTCATAAAGAGCATAGCAAAGCTCTGCGGTTTTCATAACAATAGGTCCTGCGCTTAAAAATTCGAGTCCCTCTGACGCGTTTTTATTCAAAGCGTCAACTATCATTTCATCACTAAAACCGTCATCGGTAATTTTAAGGTCAATTATATCATAGTCTGCAGTGATTCCCAACGATAACGGCAGCGCAAAAGTCAAATATAGATGCTTATTAAATCCTTCGGTATGCCAAGCAGGGATTTTTGAAATCTTAACAAGCCTTGTCATATATCTGTTCATATCAAGGTGGGATATAAACTTCATTCTGCCTTGCTTACTATATGTAATTCTAACGTTTCTCAACACAAACACCCTCCTTATAGCAAGCCGCACCACAGTTACTGCATTTTTCTCTGCAATTAGGGGTTGTTGTCTCGCCGTGAGCAAGCTTATTCTCTTTTATAAGAAAATCGGTTGATACGGCATAATCGAGATGACTCCAAGGAAGAACCTCATCGTATTCCCTTTTTCTTCTGTTGTAGAAGTTCATATCGACGCCTGCGTTTTTGAATGCTTGCTGCCATTTCAAAAAGTCAAAGCATTCGCCCCAGCCGTCAAACTTACAGCCAAGCTTAAAAGCCTCCAAAAGAACGCTGCAAAATCTGCGGTCGCCTCTTGCAAAGGCGCCCTCTAAGATGCTTGTTTTAGAATCGTGCCAACTGAGTGATATTTTCTTAGTGGTCTGACTTTCAATCAGCAACTTTTGCTTTCTTTCGACCTCATCTAAAGAATCCTGCGGCTCATATTGGAACGGAGTGAACGGCTTTGGAACAAAGGTTGAAACACTAATCGAAACATTGACCGATTTACCCTTAGGTCTATTCTCCATATTATAGAACAGATTTACTATTTTCTGACCCAATTCCAAAATGCCTCTTAAATCGTCATCAGTTTCGGTAGGAAGGCCGAGCATAAAATAAAGTTTAACCGAGTTATATCCGCCCTGGAAAGCAGTAAGGCAGGTGCGCATAATTTCGTCCTCAGTAACATTCTTATTTATTACATCTCTCAAACGTTGAGTTCCCGCCTCAGGCGCGAAGGTAAGTCCCGATTTTTTTACCTTTTTAACCTTTTCCAAAAGCTCTTTGGAAAAGTTATCTACTCTTAATGAAGGCAGAGAAACGCTTATATTCTCATTCTCACTCCAAGTGAACATCAGACCCAATAAATCATCAAGCTTACTATAATCGCTTGTTGAAAGCGAGGAGAGAGATATTTCCTCATATCCTGTGCTACCGCAAAGCGCTTTCGCCTGCTTATTAACAACATCTGCCGATTTTTCTCTGACGGGTCTATAAATAAACCCTGCCTGACAAAAGCGGCAACCTCTGATACAGCCTCTGAAAACCTCCTGCACTGCCCTATCATGAACAATTTCGATAAAAGGAGTTGGGAAAGTATCGGGATAAAAGCAATTATCAAGGTCTTTGATAATTCTTTTCTTTATGGTTTTAGGCGCATCGCCTTTTGGAGTGATTTCTTTAATGGTTCCGTCATCGTTATATGAAATATCATACAAAGAAGGAACATAAACGCCCTCAATTTTGGCCGCAAGTTTCAAAAATTCTTCCTTATTTGTTCCGTTGTCACGGCACTCGCGATAAAGCTCGATCAGTTCTAAATCAACCTCTTCGCCCTCGCCCAAGAAGAACAAATCAACAAAATCGGCAAGCGGCTCAGGGTTACAGGCGCAGGGACCGCCTGCAACAACAATATTTTTAAGGCCTTTTCTATCCTTTGAAAGCAAAGGAATGCCTGCAAGGTCAAGCATATTAAGAACATTTGTATATGAAAGCTCATATTGCAAGGTAAAGCCTATAATATCAAAATCTTTAACAGGGTCATGGCTCTCAAGCGCAAAGAGTGGGATATTATTCTCGCGCATAACCGATTCAAAATCGGTCCAAGGCGCAAAAACGCGCTCACACCAGATATAATCCTTGCTGTTAAATTGAGAATAAAGAATCTTGATACCAAGATGCGACATGCCGATTTCATAGGTATCGGGGAAGCAAAAAGCAAAGCGAACATCAACCCGAGACTTATCCTTAACAATGCTTCCCGGCTCATTACCGGTATATCTGCCCGGCTTTTGCACCTTTAGTAATAGTTGTTCTAATTTTTCTTCTGTCATTTTTTCACATCCGGTCAATTTTTAAAAGATTAAGTATTAAAAGGTAAATCCCCAAAAGAAAGAGCGAGGGATTATCCTTATTTTTAATGAGTCCTACTATGCCGAGCAAAAGAACTGCCACGGCTGAAAAAACAGATATTAAGGAAAATATAATTCCACCGTTTTTTGAAAAGAACAACGAGCAAAGCTCTCTTAAAACCGTTCCGCCGTCAAGTCCTTTTATCGGCAAAATATTTAAAAGCCCAACCAAAAATGAAACTGCGGCAAAAACCGCAAACGAATATAACGAGCTTAATAAATAAAGACAATAAAAAACCAGCGAAAAAAGAATATTGGCTATCGGCCCCGAAAGAGCAATCAAAATATTCTCTTTAGCCGAGCAGAATTTAACGCCGCTAATCAGCATTCCTTGAAAATTGAAGGAAATGAGGCTCGGGGCGCATTTCAAAAGCTTCATAACGAGTATATGCCCTGCTTCATGAATGACAACAGCGGCTAAGGAAACGGACATAAGACCTGACTTGTCCATAAAAAGCAAAGCCGCCAACATAACGGTAAAGGGCACAGAAATATAAAATCTTACACCTAAAAAACTAAAGCTCATACCTCTGCCCTCTTACTTAGCAACAAGACAGGGTTGACCTTCTTATCGGCAATTCTGACTTCAAAATGAAGATGAGGCCCGGTTGAACGGCCTGTTGAGCCGACCGCAGCAACAACATCGCCTTTTAAAACCTCATCGCCCTCTTTAGCATAAATCTTACTGCAATGGGCATAAAGTGTATTTAAAGCCTGACTATGCGATATTATAACATAATATCCATAAGTTTGACTATAGCCTGTTTTTAAAACCTCGCCTTTAAAAGCGGCCGAAATATCAGTTCCGGATTCTGCGGCAATATCAATGCCGTTATGCATTTTATATTCATTGGTAAATGGGTCATTTCTATATCCAAAGGGTGAAACAACCTTACCGTTTACAGGCCATGCCAGAGTATTAACGCTATTAGAAACGCTGATAGCTTCGGTTTTAACTGCGGTTTCTTTATTATCCTCTTCTGCCTTTTGCTCTGTTTCGCTTTCAGAGCTCTCGGCGTTTGAGCTCGAAGAATCATCAATTTCTTCTTTAGGATTCTTAGGCTCAGTAACCTCGGTAACATTGGTAACCTCATCAAACCTATCATGGTAAATAACGCTAAGCTTATTATAAAATTTACCGCCGAAAAACCTTATAAGCAATGCCGCAAAAAGAATTACAGCTACCGCTATAATCTGCAAAATAAGTATGTTAAGTCTATATTCTTTTGCTACAGTTTTATTATCCGACATAAATATTCTCCTAAAACTTTTTATTGATATTTATGCCGAAAAAATTTTAAAAATACATGAGTAATGCCCAAAGAAATCTTCGGGCATTATAAGAATTATTTTTTAACTTTAAAAACCTTAACTGAAAAAACAATTAGCGCTATAAAATGAATAACAAAAAGAATGATTGAAAAGATTCCGAAGAACCATATAAATCCAAGCATCGGTGCCATACTCGCAACTGAATACCACATTGCAATTATGTTCAAAAGTTCAATGTTAAAAACCTCTAATACGAATAAAACAAACAAAACAATGCCCATAAACAGTAAAACGCTATAGCCTAACGAGATACCGATAAGGCATTTGTTTTTAAGTATGTAGCCCACAATTGAATATCCGAGCAGAATTATAAAAAACAAACAGGATAAAACAATGGTTCTGACAGGCATAATAACGGTATTGGAAAATTGCGCACTCTCTGCAAAAAACATATCCTTAAAATCAAAATAAGCAAAAAATATGTTAACGCCAAAAAGTGCAACAAAAACAACCGATGCTATTGAGTTTATAATAATGTTTTGCTTTTTAGAAAATTCTGCCATTATTTTATCCCCGTTGAGCCAAACCCACCTTGTGCGCGCTCGGTTTCATCAAGCTCTGAAACAAGCGCTATTTCGGGAACAATAACCGGCGAAATAACAAGCTGAGCTATTCTTTCACCGTTAGAAACAGTAAAAGGCTTATCTGAAATATTAACAAGACCAACCTTTAATTCGCCTCTGTAATCACTGTCAATAACGCCAACACAGTTAGCGAGTGTTATTCCGCTTTTAACAGCAAGACCGCTTCTGGCGTAAATATAAGCAACATAAGCATTGGATTCTAAAGCAATAGCAAGGCCGGTTGGAATAAGTGCTCTTTCTCCGGGGTTTATAATAACGTCAGATTCAATACAAGCTCTTAAATCCATACCTGCGCTACCCGGAGTTGCCATCGCAGGAATAACCGCATTTTCATTAAGCTTTTTAATCTTTAAAATCATACTTTTTCTCCATTATTTAAAAGCAAAATTTTCGCCATTTGAATTCAATGATTTAAAGGTATAGCCTGCCTCTTTGAGTTCCTTGATAATATCAGGCAGCGCCTCAACGGTTACGTTTTTAATATCGTGCATCAAAATGCAGACCTCTTTTTTATATTCGCCGTTTGATTTAAGACCTTTACGAATCTCGTTCATAACATATTCTTTAGTTGGTGATTTTTTATGGGTATCACCGCTATCAATATTCCAGTCGAAATAGGTATAACCCTGAGCCTTAAGCTGTCTTTTAACTTCTTCAAAATTCTCTTTACCAAGGCGCTGATATGCAGTAATACTACCACCGGCGAAACGGGTCAGACACGAGCGAATACCAATCCTTTTATAAACTGCATCACTTATGCCGTTAACATCATTTATAAAAGAATCCACACTTTTATAAATATATCCTTCGGCATCACGGTTAATTTCATGGGTGTTAGTATGAAGGCCTATAGCGTGACCGGCATCATAAATATCCTTAATTCTGCCTGTGCTCATAGTTCCAACAACAAAGAAGGTTGCTTTAACATCGTTATCCTTTAAGATTTTGAGGATTTTTTCAGTATTGTTGCAGGGGCCGTCATCAAAGGTTAAATAGCAAACCTTTTGACCGGTATAATCGTTAGTAACACTATCTTTAGATGCAGTTATAAGACCCGAAGCCGCAGAGCTTGCTTCCTCACTTTGTGTTGCCTCAGATTCTGTTGATGAGGCAACCGAAGATGTATCAACAATGCTCATACCGGAAGAATTATTTTCCGCTTCCTTGTTTTTCATAACCAAAGCAGCGAGCATTGAAGCAATAAGCACAACGCAGACTGTTATGCAAGTAATACAATAAAGAACAAATTTATTTCCTCTTTTAGACAATTTTTTCATCCTCCAAAGCCAAAGCTTTAAAATACTTAAGAACTACAATACTATTATTTTCGACATTATAACAGATTATTTTCATAAATAAAAGGGGCAAAATTAAAATTGTGAAGTTAAAATTGTGAATATTTTTTAAATTTTATAAAGAATATTGCAAATAGAAGAGAATTATGGTATTATTTTTTTATCTGATTTCATGGAGGAAGATTATGGCAGATAGAAAAACTATGATTTTTAGCGATAGCACCTGTGATTTACCTAAAAGCATTACAGATGCGCGAAATATAATTATAAATCCTTTAACCATCGTTTTTGGCGAAGATAATAAGATTGACGGTGTTGATATTACCCCCGATGATGTTTATGCTTTCTATGCTAAAACCGGTATGCTTGCAAAAACTACTGCAGCAAATATCGCAGAGCATGAGGAGTTTATAAGAAAAAATCTTAAAAACGGTTTTGGCGCTGTTTATTTCACTATCAGCTCCGAAATGTCATCAAATAATAACTATGCTAAAGTTGCTGCAGAGAAATTTGAGGACGTTTATGTTATCGATAGCCGCAATCTTTCAACCGGTATCGGTCTTCTTGTTCTTCATGCCGCAGATTTGGCTGATCAGGGCAAAACCGCTAAGGAAATCTATGATGAAATCATTTCTATGACCGATAGAGTTGACGCTTCGTTTATTGTCGATACATTGGAATACCTCCATAAAGGTGGCCGTTGCTCTTCTATTGCCGCTTTGGGCGCCAACTTTTTGAAGCTTCGCCCCTGCATTCAGGTTAAGGACGGCAAAATGTCGGTTTCTAAAAAATATCGCGGTAAAATGAGCGATGTTTTAAAAACCTATGTTAAAGAAAAAATTTCCGATGTTGATAATCTCGACGGAAACAGAATCTTTATTACCAACTCCGGCAACTGCGAGGAAATTGAAAAAGAGCTTGAGCAGATTGTTCGCGAGGTTTATCCTGATAAAGAAATAATCTTAAACCGCGCCGGCTGCACCGTTTCTTCTCATTGCGGCCCCGGAACCCTTGGAATCCTTATGATTCGTAAAAGACCTATTGAATAATACTTTTAAGACCGAAGTTAACATCTTCGGTCTTTTTATTTTTGTCCCCTTTTGAAAAAATTTTAAAAACTTTCAAAAAACGCTTGACAAAAGTTATAATTAGAATTATTCTAATTATAGGAGGCAACGATATGACAAAAAACGCTCAATTGATTTTAGATATTATTAACGCTGCATCAGAGCATCTTACCGCCAAAGAAATTTACAGTAAGCTGTTAAGCTCTGAAAAAAAGATGAGCATGGCAACTGTTTATAATAGCCTCCACTCCCTCTATTTAGAAGGGTTAATCAGGAAAATACCCATGGAAGGCAATTATGACAGATATGATAAAACCATCCGCCATGACCACCTCATATGTAAAAACTGCGGTAAAATTACCGATGCAAATCTAAAAGATCTTACCGAAGAATTTCAAAAAAGCACCGGCTTTTTAATTGAAGGCTATGATTTAAAACTTTTTCACTTATGCAATAACTGCAAATTAGCAGTTGCAAATAAATAAATTATTTTTTTGGAGGAACAAAAATGAGTAAATATGCAGGAACCAAAACCGAACAAAATTTATTAGCCGCTTTTGCAGGCGAATCACAGGCACGCAACAAATACACCTACTTCTCCTCTGTTGCTAAAAAGGAAGGCTTTGAGCAGATTTCCGCTCTTTTCCTTAAAACCGCAGACAATGAAAAAGAGCATGCTAAAATGTGGTTTAAAGAGCTGGAGGGCATCGGTAATACCGCTCAGAACTTAGTTGCCGCCGCCGAGGGTGAAAACTATGAGTGGACCGATATGTATGACGGCTTTGCAAAAACCGCTGATGAGGAAGGCTTCCATGACCTTGCCGCTAAATTCCGCCTTGTTGCCGCAATTGAAAAGCAGCATGAGGAAAGATACAGAGCATTACTTCACAATGTTGAGGCTCAGGAGGTATTTAAAAAGAGCGAGGTTAAGGTTTGGGAATGCCGCAACTGCGGACACATTGTTGTTGGAACCAACGCTCCCGAAATTTGCCCAACCTGCGCACATCCTCAGAGCTACTTTGAGATTCACGCAGAAAATTATTAATAACCCAAATATTAAAGCGGTGCTGAAAAGCACCGCTTTTTTAGTATAAAACCTTTTCCTCATTAAGGCCTAAGCTTTGTGTTAACGCTTTTGAAGCAGTTACTAATATCTTAAGCTTTTCAAAAAAGCGATGTCCTCACCTGGGATTTGGGATAAAAAAAACCACTGCTTTGAGCAGTGGCTTAAGTGCTTTATTAGTCTGCTACATAAGGAAGAAGTGCAACATAGCGTGCACGCTTAATAGCAGTTGTAAGCTCGCGCTGATGAGCAGCGCAGGTGCCGGTTACACGGCGGGGAAGGATTTTTGCGCGCTCTGAAACGAACTTGCGGAGCTTTGCAACATCCTTATAATCAATAAACTCAGCACGGTCAACGCAGAAGTGACAAACCTTCTTGCGAGGTTTTCTGTGCATAGGTCTCTCGTTCTTTTCCATTTAAGGCAACCTCCTTTAGTAATTTGATATTTGCAAAAAGCAAAAATTCAAATCCGATTAAAACGGTAAATCATCATCTGATACGATTTCAGCAAAATCGCCGGAATCAGTATTTGAGAAGCTTGCAGGCTGAGCCTGTTCAGCAGCGGAAGTAAAACCTCCGTTAGAGCTACTCTTAGTCTCAATAAAATGAGCATTGTTAACAACAACCTCATAAGAAGTTCTGTTATTGCCATCTTTATCCTGATACCTGTTCATTCTCAAAGAGCCCTCAATAGCGATACGCTGACCCTTTTTGAAATAGGTAGTGATAAACTCTGCAGTCTGTCTCCATGCTACAATGTTGATGAAGTCTGTCTGTCTTTCTTCACCGGATCTGTAACCGCGGTCAACCGCGATTGAAAATCTTGTCACAGAAATATTTGAATTAGTGTGACGCAGTTCGGGATTATCGGTAAGCCTACCAATCAATACAACAACATTCATTTCATTGTCCTCCCAAAATCACTTTGCAATAACCATTGTGCGAAGAACACCATCGGTAATCTTTGCAACACGGTCAAGCTCTGCCGGGAACTCGGGGTTGCTCTCAAAGTTTACAATGATATAGTAACCCTCAACCTCATCGTTGATAGGATATGCAAGTCTGCGCTTACCCCAATCATCAACATTTTCGATGGTTCCGTTTTCAGCAACGAGAGCTTTGAACTTCTCAACAAGAGCGTTAGTAGCCTCTTCACCGTTTAAAACAGAGAAAACCATCATGGCTTCATACTTTTTATTGACCATTTTTTGCACCTCCTTATGGACTTTTGGGCTTGATTCTTATCAAGCCAAGGAGCTATTGGCATAATCTCAGCCATTAGCAGAGTTATTATAACAACCTTAGGCAATAATGTCAAGAAATATTTGGGATAAAAAACTTAGTATTCTTATAATAACTTCTTGAAAAATACAGTTAATGTGTTAAAATAATATCGGAGTTAATTCAAAAGGAGTTTTTAAAAATGGCTAAAGATTTTATTATTGAAATTTCAGCTCGTCATGTTCATGTTTCTAAAGAAGCACTTGAGACACTTTTTGGTGCAGGTTATGAGCTTACCCCTAAGAAAGAACTTTCTCAGCCCGGTCAGTTCGCTTGCGAAGAAAGAGTTACCGTTGTCGGTCCTAAAAAGGAACTCACAGGTGTTTCTATCTTAGGTCCTTGCCGTCCTGAAACACAGGTTGAGCTTTCTGCAACCGATGCCCGTTCAATCGGCGTTAAGGCTCCTATCAGAGAGTCAGGCGATGTTAAGGGCTCGGGCGCATGCAAGCTTGTTGGTCCCTGCGGAGAGATTGAACTTTCTGAAGGCGTTATTGTTGCAAAACGTCATATCCATATGACCCCCGAAGACGCTGAGAACTTTGGCGTCAAGGATTGCCAGGTTGTTAATGTTAAGGTTGCTACTGAAGGCAGAAGCCTTATTTTCGGCGATACCATTGTCAGAGTAAGCCCCAAGTATGCACTTGCTATGCATGTTGATACCGATGAGGCTAACGCAGCAGCTATCCCCGGAAGCTGCATGGGAATTATCGTTGAATAACCCTATAGGAGTTTATATCCATATTCCTTTTTGCGAGTCGAAATGCGCATACTGCGATTTTTACTCTTTCAAAGCAAATGAGGAAACATATGAGAATTATAAAGCTGTGCTTTGCCGTCATTTGGTTGACAGTAAGGCACGGCTTTGCCTTTTTGCAGACACTTTATATTTCGGTGGCGGAACCCCTTCCCTTTTAGGCGGAAAAAGAATAGCCGAAATCGTTGAAGTCGCAAAGCAAACCTTCCTATTAAAAAATTCAGAAATTACCGTTGAGGTTAACCCGGCGGAGCACCTTTTTGAAGATTTTAAACTAATGGCAGCTGCAGGTGTTAACCGCATATCTATAGGTCTTCAGTCAGCTAACCGCGATGAACTCAAAATATTATCCCGCAGGCATACCGCAGAGGATTTTTTAAGAACTGTCAGCGATGCAAAACGAGCAGGAATAAATAATATTTCTGCAGATATTATGCTCGGTATCCCAAACCAAACCAATGAAAGCCTCATCAAATCGATTGATTTTGCTATAAATGCACGAGTCACACATATTTCATGCTATATGTTAAAAATCGAACCGGACACTGAATTTGGCAGAGCCGATATTACTACCCTAAATCTTCCCGATGATGATAAAACTGCAGATATGTATCTTATGATGTCTGACTATCTGGAAAGCAAAGGCTTCGAGCATTATGAAATTTCAAACTTTGCTCTTAGTCCTTACCGCTCAAGGCATAATTTAAAATATTGGAATCAAGAGCAATATTTAGGTCTTGGTCCTGCCGCGCATTCATATATTAACGGTAAGCGGTTTTACTTCCCCAGGGATTTAAAGAAGTATATGAACAACCCCGAAGTTATATTTGATATAGAGGGCGGCTCTATTGAAGAATACATAATGCTTAAGTTAAGGCTCAAAGATGGCGTTTCTTTTAAAGAACTGACAAAAAAGTTTGATTTTGATGTTGAAAAAACACTCTTATCAAAATGCCAAAAATATCATGAATACGGTTTTATGACTTTGAATAAGGACGGTTTTAGCCTTACAAAGCAAGGCTTTCTGGTTTCTAACACAATTATTTCCGATTTAATTGACTGTTTTTTTTAAAATATGTAGAATAATGTAAAACACTGTGTTATTATTATAAAAAGGTTAAGGAGAGGTTTTATGAAAAAGTTTCTTGCAGATTTCAAGGTATTTATAAGCAAAGGCAATATTCTTGATATGGCAGTCGGTGTTGTTGTCGGTGGCGCATTCAGCAAAATCGTTTCTTCTTTGGTTGCCGATATCATCAACCCATTTGTTGGTCTTGCAACAGGCAAGGTTGCTCTTTCTGATATGAAATTGATTCTTCAGCCCGAGGTTATTGATGAAGCAACTCAGGCAGTTACTCAGGCAGAAATTGCTCTTAAATACGGCAATTTTCTTCAGATGGTAATCGATTTCCTTATCATTGCTTTCTCAATCTTTGTTGTTTTAAGAATTATGATGAAAGCTCAGGAAACAGTGAACCTTTTAAAGAAAAAAGAAGAGGTTGCAGAGGAAGCTCCTGCTGCACCTACCACCAAGATTTGCCCCTTCTGCAAATCTGAGATTGCTATTGAAGCCGTCCGTTGCGCACATTGCACCTCTGAGCTTGATAAATAATTATTTACAACAAAAAATCCCTGCATCAAATTGTGATATGCACCCCAAAAGTTAGACACTTTTGGAGGTGCATATTTTTATGTCAAAAAGAGGTACAATACAGCAAAAATATAGTGCAGAATTCAAAATAGGTGTTATAATGGATATGCGAGAACACCGCATGGGATATA
>CASFLA010000077.1 GCA_949295415.1 uncultured Oscillospiraceae bacterium | reverse complement strand
ACAAAGCTCGTTCAAATTGCAGTTGGCGTTAAGGCAGATGGCAAGTTCGGAAAGGACACTAAAGCCGCCGTTATAAAATGGCAGAAGCTTATGGGTCTTACCGCCGACGGAGCGGTCGGAATAAACACCTGGAAGAAGATTCTCGGAGTATAAACATAAAAACACCGCCTCATTCCAAAACGGAGTGGGGCGGTTTTCTTAATTGTCAAAATTTCGTGTGAAGTTTCGTGTGAAGTAAATATCGAAAATAGTGCAAAAAAGCCGTATTTTTTGAGAAATTTTAATAAATTTTAAAAATACAAAAAGTGCCGCAAAGCCTTTAAAACAAAGAAAAAAGCCGCGGTTAAGCGACTTTTTATGATGGCTGGGGTGGCAGGATTCGAACCTACGAGTGCAGCAGTCAAAGTGCTGTGTCTTACCGCTTGACGACACCCCAAGATGCTATATTTTAAAAATGGGTATAAAAAAAGTGGGGTGGGTAGTCGGAATCGAACCGATGGCCTCCAGAGCCACAATCTGGCGCTCTAACCAACTGAGCTATACCCACCACATCTTGACTTGTGCTTTTTCGGCACGCAATTTATTATATCCGTATAAAACGGGTTTGTCAATAGGAATTTTACATTTTAAAGCCAAGCCGCTATTACCTTAAAGCTTAAAATCCTCAGGGGAATAATCGGTTGAGATTATCTCGCTTTTTGGCTCTCTTTTTAAAACATCGTATTTATAGCTTCTGCAGGAAAACTGGGGTTCAACAACGCCCTTTTTCTTGCAGAAGATTTCTTTTCCGCCGGAAAAAGCAGTTCCGTTTTTACAATATTCGCAAGCCGCAGGAATGTTTTTATTAAAAAACCCCGAACCCATACTCTTCACCTCTTGTTAATTATACCACAACAAAAATCATTTTTCCATAGCATTCTTATTCTTTTCTTTGAAAGTAAATGTCGCGAGGACAATTCCCATCAAAAGAAGCGCCGCAGAGGCCGAAACATCACCGCTTAAGGCGGCGGAAAGGCATCCCGGCGGAACCGAGGTTTTAATGCTTCTCGGCCAAAACTTTTCCATAATAAAAATTGATATATAGGATAAAGTGCCATGGGCAATGCGGGAGAAAAATAGTTTTATATAGCTCGGTTTTAGTTGGGCAGTTACCGCCAAAACCTGAAACTGAACCGATATTCCCGCAAAGCCGAGCAGGAAAGCTATTATCCCAAGTTGCTTTCTGCCAAAAAGTGAGGCTCCAACCGTAACCTCTAAAACGGCCCGAATGGCTTTATTAAGCGCTTCGGGTAAGGGTAACGCCGCTATAATTTCGCCCAACGCCGAAAACAGAACCACAAACGCGCAAACCGATAAAATTGAGCTTGCGGCGGCTGAAACTGAACGAACAAAGCAGTCGCAAAGAGGTTGCGGTTCAGTATTATGAAGCACTTTTTGCTCGATGCCCGATTTTTTAATGAACGGCTTTAGCGCCGCCATAATTAAAAAGGATGAAAGAATATGCGCTATTAAAAGTCTATATCCGTCAGATTTAGAGCCTAACATAATCGCCCCAACGGCAGTAACTATAAAGGCCGGTCCTGCATTAACGCAGTAGTTAAGCATTATAAGCGCCCTTTTTCGCCCTATTTTGTTTTGGCTAAACATTTCGGCAATCAGTTTCGCGCCAACGGGATAACCCGAAAACAAAGAAAGCAAAAACACCGAAAATTCCTCGCCTGAAAGGCCGAAAAGCGCCCTCGAAAGAGGAGAAAGCGGTCGGCTTATGATTTTTGCCGCACCGGAATTTTGCGCAAAGAGAGAAAGTGCAGTGAATAAAAACAAAGAGGGAATAACCGCCGAAAAACAGAGATGAAGACCCTTTTTTGCGCCGATCGCGCCGTTTGGCAATATAATTACCGCCGCCATAGTAAGAATTATAAAAAACGCGAGCCAAAGCCGCCTTATTTTAACAACAAAACCCCTATTCATAATATCACCCATAGAGTATATGAGAAAACGGCTTGGCTGAATGATAACGTTATGTAATTTGCAAGACTTATTTTGCATATTTTATCTAAGAATAAGAAAAGTATGGGGTGTTTTGCTTGAGCAAAAAACTTAAAACCGACCAAACCGAAAAGAAGCAAAAGCTGAAACTCTTTCAAACCGAGGAAATTTTGGCGGCTAACGAAACGGTTATTAACATTATCGGCAACAAAGAGGTGTCTATAGACGGGTGCAAGGGAGTTATTGATTACTATGACAACCTTATAAAAATCAAGCTTATAAAGGGCGCCGCCGTGTTTTCGGGCAGTGCGCTTACTCTTTGCGAGTTTTCGGATAGCGGCGCAGTTATAAGGGGCAGCATTGAGTCTATCGAGTTCGTTGCGAGGTGAAATTGAGTGATAAAACTGTTAAGGTTTCTCTTGGGTTATGTTCGTTTTAAGATAATGGGCGATTTCCCCGAACGGCTCTTTAACCAGCTTGCGGCAAACCGCGTAAGTGTTTGGGATATGAATAGGGAAAACGGAAGCCTTACCGCCTGTATAAGTGTGTCGAATTATCTCAAAATGCGTCAGATAAGGGGCAAAAACAAAGTAAGAACAAAGGTCCTCTCGCGCCACGGCTTGCCCTTTATTTTAAAAAGATATCGCCTGCGCTTTGGCTTTGCGGCAGGGCTTGTTTTATATTTCTCCTTGCTCTTTTGGCTTTCGGGCTTTATATGGAATATCGAAGTGGTTGGAAATGTTAAGCTTACCGAAAAAGAAATCATTTCGGCCTGTGAAAACCTGGGGTTATATGAGGGGGTTTGGCGCTCTTCCATAGACCAAGAGCTACTAAGAACCCGTCTTGCACTCAATTTACCGAACGTTGCCTGGGCATCGGTTAATTTAGAGGGCGTCAAGGCAACGGTTAATATTTCCGAATCTATAGATACCGAAAAAACCGACCCCTCACCCTGCAATTTGGTTGCTAAAACCGATGGAGTTATAACAGCTTTAAGGGTTGATGAGGGGGTTATAAAGGTTAAGGTCGGGCAAACGGTATCAGCAGGTCAGATGCTGGTTTCGGGCATTACCGAATATAAAGACGGCACTGCCGGTGTCGGACGTTCAAAGGGCGAAATATATGCCAGAACAACGCGAAAGCTATCCTGTCTTGCAACCTTTGTTCAAACCGAAAAGGTTTATATTGGAAAACCGCAAAAGAAAAGAGTTTTATCGTTTTTTGGAATGAAAGCTCCGCTTTATTTGGGCTCTGCAAAAGGACAGTATGAAACAACAAGCCGAGAGCTTGTGTTTAAAAGTAACGGAATGTATCTACCCGTAAAAATTCACGAAACGGTCTTTTACAAAACCGATATAAGAGCCTATGAAATAAGTGAGGATGAGGCAAGGCTTTTAAGTATAGAAATGATGAAAAAACTGCAGTCGGAGGAGTTGAAAAATGCCGAAATTTTAGAAAGAAAAGACACATTTACAGTTACGGAAAAGGGCGTTAAAATCGAGAGCGAATTTACCCTTACAGAAAATATTGCAGAAAAGGAATTGTTGTTGATTTATCCCGAAAATTAAGGTAAAATAAATATGAATATATATTTGGGGTGTGAAAAGTGGCAGAAACGGCAATCAACATCGAAAGAATGGAGCAGGTTGCAGGCCTGTTCGGCAATCTTGATGAGAATGTAAAGCTCATTGAAAAAGAGTTTTCGGTAAGTATAACATTCAGAGCAGGTGAAATAAGAATCAGCGGAGATGCTGAAAATGTTGAGTGCGCCGCAAAAACGGTTGAGAGCTTGCTGCTTATGATAAATAAGGGAGAGAGCCTGACCGAGCAAAGCGTCCGCTATGTTATGAGCCTTGCATCAGACGGAAACGAAAAGGGCATTGAGAAAATCGCAGGAAGCGATTGCATCTGCATAACTTCGAAGGGTAAACCGATTAAGCCTAAAACCATCGGCCAGAAAAAATATGTTGAAGCGATAGCTAAAAACACTGTCACAATCGGTGTTGGCCCTGCGGGAACAGGTAAGACCTATCTTGCCGTTGCAATGGCGGTTGATGCTTTCAGACAAAAGCAGGTAAACCGCATCGTTTTAACAAGACCTGCCGTTGAAGCGGGCGAAAAGCTAGGTTTCCTGCCGGGCGATTTGCAGCAGAAGGTTGACCCATATTTGCGTCCTCTTTATGATGCGCTTTTTGATATGATGGGTGCCGAAAACTTCCAAAAATGCCAGGAGCGCGGCAGTATTGAGGTTGCGCCCTTAGCGTATATGCGCGGCAGAACGCTGGATGATAGTTTCATTATCCTCGATGAAGCTCAGAACACAACAAGCGAGCAGATGAAAATGTTTTTAACCCGTCTTGGCTTTAACTCAAAGGCGGTTGTAACGGGAGATATAACCCAGATTGACCTGCCTGACGGCAAAAAATCGGGACTAATAGATGCTATGAATATTCTCAAAGGGGTTGAGGATATAGCAATTTCAAGGTTTCAGGAGCGCGATGTTGTTCGCCATAAAATAGTTCAGGATATAGTCAAAGCTTACGAGAAGTATGAAGAAAGAAGGCAAGCTAAAAATGGACAGAACAAAGGTAACGATAGTAAATAAACAAAAAGAAGTAAAAATCCCAACAGGTATCAGAATGATTTGCCGCCGCGCCTGTGCCGCAGTGTTAAAAAACGAGGGCATCGAAGGGAATGTTGAAATAGATATAAGCTTTGTTAACGATGCTGAAATTCAAACTCTGAACAGAGATTTCCGCAATATTGATGCTTCAACCGATGTTCTTTCGTTCCCGCTTGGCGATAATGAGAACAGGGAAACCAATCCTGCAACAAACGCGTGGATGCTCGGCGATGTTATAATCTCGGCTGAGCATGCCGTTCATCAGGCAGAGGAATACGGCCATTCTCTTCAAAGAGAAATAGCATTTTTAACCGTTCATTCGGTTTTGCATCTGCTCGGTTACGACCATGTTAACGGCGGAATTGAGGCTGAAATAATGCGTGAAAAAGAAGAAAATGTTCTGCTTGAGATGGGCTTGACCCGCGAGGTAGTTTTCTAAAAGGAAGAAAAGATATTGGAAAACACAAAATCAGTATTTATAACAATAGTCGGTCGCGCAAATGTCGGAAAATCATCGTTGCTTAATAAGATGTTAGGGCAAAAGGTTGCCATTGTGTCGGACAAGCCGCAGACCACAAGAATAAGAATAACCGGAATTTTAACCAAAGAAGAAACCCAGTTCGTTTTTATTGATACCCCGGGCTTTCATAAGCCAAAAAACAAGCTTGGCGAAAAGATGATGGAAACCGTTTCGGCAGGCCTTTCGGGCGTTGATGTTGCGCTTTTTGTTGTTGAGGCATCACCTAAGTTTAAATTCGATAAGGACTCTTTACCTGCCGCCGAGCTTGCGCTTTTAGAGCAGATAGCAGAAGGTGGTTTAAATGCGCTTTTGCTTGTCAATAAAATTGACCTTTTGGCAGATAAATCCGACTTGCTGGAAATAATTTCTGCATATTCAAATAAGTTTCCGTTTAAGGCAGTAATTCCCGTTTCGGCAAAAACGGGGGACGGCTTGGACGAGCTCATTAAAGAGTTATCTGCATTCGCTAAGGAGTCGCCGCATTATTTCTATGATGACCAGACCACCGACCAGGCAGACAGCGTTATTGTATCAGAGCTTATAAGAGAAAAGCTTTTGCGATTGCTCGACAAAGAAATCCCCCACGGAATAGCGGTGGATTTAGAGCGCTTTTATGAGCGCGATAATAAAAACGGCGAACCCATTCTTGAGGTTGAGGCAAACATCTATTGCGAAAAGGATTCTCATAAGGGAATTATTATCGGCAAGGGTGGCGCGATGCTCAAGAAGGTAGGCACCTTAGCAAGAGAGGATATTGAGGAGTTTTTTGGTTGCAAATGCAATTTAAAACTTTGGGTAAAGGTTAAAGAGGATTGGAGAAACCGCGGAGGACTCATTCATTCCTTTGGGCTCGATTTAAAATAATTACCATTTATATAACCTTTTAAAAAGTGCAAAATACCTTTAAGAAAGGGTGTTTTGCATGGCTGAAATGTTAGCCTGGAAAAAGTTTTGTCAAAGCGGCAGTGTCTATGATTACCTGATATATACTGCTGCAAAGCTCGAAAAAGAAAAGGGGTGCGGCGGCGTTGAAATTCAAGACCGACGGGCTGGTAATAAAATCGAACAATGTCGGTGAGAATGACCGCGCAGTCGTTATACTCACCCGAGATAAAGGGCTTATATCGGCTTTTGTAAGCGGCGGCAGAAGCATTAAAGGCAAAAATTCTGCTGCCACCGCTTTAATAACCTATTCAAGCTTTGAAATAACAAAGAAAAACGATACATACAGAATAACCGATTCAGAGGTTCATAAGTCTTTTTTCTCGTTTTCAAACGATATTGTAAAATTCAGCCTCGCGCAGTATATCTGCGAGCTTTGCCTTTCTATTGTCCCTTATGAAACCGAAGGCGAAAGCGAGGATTTTTTGCGTTTGGGATTAAATGCGCTTCATTTTATTGAAAAAGGGCAGCTCAACCTTTCGATTATAAAGGCGGTAGTGGAATTAAGAATGATGGTAATAGCCGGTCTTATGCCCGATTTAACGGCCTGCAGAGTTTGCGAATGCGAGGATAGCTTTCCGTTCTTGCTTGATTTAACCGGCGGCGAAATTCTTTGCGAAAGATGTAAAGCCTTAGGGGAACATAAGGGCGAATTTGTTCGCCTTGATAAATCAACGCTTTTTGCAATGAGGCATATTGCATATTGTGATTTTAATAAGATTTTCTCCTTCTCATTGCCTGAAAGCTCGGCTTCCTATCTTTCCTTTGTTACCGAAAAATACCTGTTGGCGCAGACCGATAAAAGATTTAAAACTCTCGAATTTTTGCATAGTCTTTAGAGGATAAAATATGATTAGTGAAAAACATACCGCCACCTTAGAGCTTGATAAGGTTTTAAAAATGTTATCAGGCTATGCAAGGGTTTTGGCGGCAAAAGAAATGGCTTTAGAGCTAAAGCCTGAAACTGAACTTAATACCGTAAAAAAACTGCTTGCCGAAACTGATGAGGCTTATAAGCTGATTGCAGGGTTCGGCTCTCCGTCGTTTGGCAGTCCAAAGAATATGACAAATGCCTTGGCAAGAGCCGAGGCAGGTGCCGTTCTATCAATGCGGGAACTGCTGGATATCGGAGAGGTGCTTCGCTCGGTTCGTCAGGTTTTAGATTGGCATAGCAAGTGTGAGAATGCTGTATCGCCCAACCTGGACACTTATTTTACCGATTTACAACCAAATAAATATTTTGAAGATAAAATTTTCTCATCCGTAAAATCAGAAGAGGAAATGGATGATAACGCATCTATAGAGCTTAAAAACATCCGCCGAAAAATCAATTCTTCAGAGCTTAATGTTCGTGATAGATTGGAAAAAATGGTGCATAGCGCATCGGTCGGCAAATATTTGCAGGAGGGTATTATAACCCAGCGTGACGGAAGATACTGTATCCCCGTAAAAGCCGAGCATAAATCGGAGGTGCCGGGTCTTTTGCATGATACCTCCTCCTCGGGTGCAACTTTGTTTATTGAGCCTATGGTAATCGTTGAAATAAATAACGAAATCAGATCCTTGAAAACAAAGGAAAAAGAGGAAATTGATAGAATTTTAGCCGAGCTGTCAAGAGAGGCGGCGAGCTTTTCTTATAGCATAAATTCGTCATTTTCGGCAATAGTCAAGCTTTCCTTGATATTTGCCAAGGCGTCGCTCGGCTTTGATATGAAGGCGAGTATGCCCGCCGTTAATAACGAGGGAATAACATATCTTAAAAATGCGCGTCATCCCTTGCTTGACCGCAAAACCGCAGTTCCTGTAACCATTCCTTTGGGCGAGGAGTATGATACTCTTATTATAACGGGACCCAATACAGGCGGTAAAACCGTTACCATAAAAACTGTTGGTCTTTTAACGCTTATGGTAATGTGCGGAATGATGATTCCCGTTTCTGATGGCAGCAAGGTTTCCGTATATGAGAATATTTTGGCCGATATAGGCGATGAACAGAGCATCGAGCAGTCGCTATCAACCTTTTCGGCTCATATGACCAAGATTATCGGCATATTAGAAAAGGCCGATGAAAAATCCCTGGTGCTGATAGATGAGCTTGGCGCCGGAACCGACCCTGTTGAGGGCGCGGCATTGGCAACCGCGATACTGATGAAGCTTCGCGAGAAGGGCGCTAAAATTGCGGCAACCACCCATTATGCAGAATTGAAATCCTATGCCGTTGAAACGGCAGGGGTTTGCAATGCAAGCTGCGAGTTCGATGTTGCAACTCTAAAACCAACCTATAAACTTATAGTTGGAATGCCGGGCAGATCTAATGCTTTTGCAATTTCTCAAAGGCTCGGTCTTTCAGAGGACACCGTTGCCTTGGCAAAAAGCCTTGTTTCCGAGGAGGATTCAAGGTTCGAGCGCGTTGTTGCTTCTTTAGAAAAAGAGGTTAAAAATGCCGAGCAGGATAGAGCCGAGGCGGCGCGTCTGCGCTCGGAAATGGAAGCGCTAAAAAAACAAAACAAAGAACACACAGAGGAGCTAGAGCAAAATCGCCGCAAAGCAATGGAAAAAGCGAGAGAGCAGGCGTCGGTAATTGTTGAAAAAACAAGACTAGAGGCGGAAAAACTGCTTTCGGAATTAGAGGCGCTTAAAAAGAGCAACGATAGCGCTGAGGAAAGAATTCGCCGTGCAAGAGCTGCAGTTAAGGGCGGCGTTTCGCGTCTTTCGGATACTGCTGACCCAATAGAATCGGCACAGGACGGATATGTTTTGCCAAGACCGCTAAAAAAAGGCGATAGGGTAACCATTGCCGAAATGCGAAAAGAGGCTCAGGTTTTAGAGGACCAGTCGGGCGAGCAGATAATGATAATGTCGGGCGTTATGAAAATGCGCATCGAGGTTTCAAAATTGCGCCTTGTTGATTCTAAAAAGTCAGTTCCCGCAAAGCAAAGAACGGTCAAAAAGGCAACTGCTGATTCTAACCCAAGAACCGCATCGAGCGAAATCGATATAAGAGGCTTAACGGGGGATGAGGCGGCGTTGGAGCTTGATAGATTCATAGATAATTCGGTTATGGCAGGTCTTGGAACTGTCTGGATTATCCATGGCAAAGGAACAGGTGCTTTGAAAAAAGCGGTCAGAGAATATCTTAAGTCAAACTCGTCTGTAAAAGAGTTCAGAGCAGGTCTTTATGGCGAGGGTGAGGACGGCGTTACGGTCGTTTCATTAAAATAACATAAATAAAAAAGCCTTTCTCGGTAAAAAATACCGAGGGAGGCTTGTTTTATGAATATTAAAAAACAGGAATATCAGAAATTAGTATCAGAAAAAGCGCCGCCGTCGCCCATTTTTAAGGACTGCTTGTGGGCGTTTTTTGTGGGTGGCTTTATATGCGCGCTGGGGCAATTTTTGCTTGAGGGGTATAAAATGTCCGAACTCGATTTAGAGAGCGCAAAAACGCTCGTTTCGGTAACCCTTATATTTATAGCAGCGGTGTTAACGGCAATAGGTGTTTTTGATAAAATCGCAAAACGTGCAGGCGCAGGAACGCTCGTTCCCATAACCGGCTTTGCCAATGCGGTGGTATCCCCCGCAATCGAGTATCGAGCAGAGGGCTTTGTCTTGGGGGTTGGTGCAAAGATGTTTACCATCGCGGGACCGGTTATCGTTTACGGCGTGGTCGCGAGTGTGTTGTATGGGGTTATTTATTGGACAACCTCATTGTTTTAACGGGCGGATGTGGGCATCCGCCCCTACGCGGAATATTATAAATATTCGTAGGGGTCGATGCCTACATCGACCCGAAAAAAAGGCTTGACTGTATAGGTCAAGCCTTTTTTTTATAAAAAATTCCGCCTCCAAGCATCAATACAACCGCTAAACCAATTAAAATACCCATATAGTTTTCTCCTCAAAAAATATGTAAGAATTATACACCCGTGCTTTTCTAAAATTAAGTTTTTTCGACGCTAATTGCATAAACTTTTCGGAGGGGAGGTAAAAGTAAACCATAATTTATACAACCAATGTTGCCTTTGTAGGAGTTCTGTGGTATAATCAGGGAAAATCGAAGAAAAGGGGTGGTAGCGAATGGCCCCCAACATTATAATCGGAAACCTATGCACCCTTTTGGCTATGGGTTCTAATGCTATTAGTTCAACCAAGAAAACTGCAAAGGGTATTCTTATTTTTCAATCGGTCAGTCAGGGCATTTATTTTGTCTGCGCTATTGTGTTGCGCGGATATAGCGCGGCGGTGCAGAATGTTGTAAGCATTATAAGAAATATCGTTGCAATTAAAAATATTAAAAGTAAGGTTTTGGAATGGATTTTGATTATTCTTGGCGTTATACTGGGTGTTGTTTTTAACAACCGCGGAATAATCGGCCTTTTGCCCGTTATAGGGAATCTGCAATACACCCTGGCGATTTTTTGGCTAAAGTATAAAGAAAAACTTTTTAAAATATCGTTTTTAATAAGCACGGTTGCCTTCGCCCTCTTTAATCTTGAAATTCTAAATTTTGTTGGCGCTATAGCCGATACGATAGTCAGCATTATAACAATTATAGCTTTAATTAAAGGCACAAGCCAAAAGCCTGAAAAAGAAAAAAGAAAAAGACAAGAAAAAAACTAACAGTAAAAAAGCGACCCTTGCGGCACCCTCCGTAAGGAAGGTGCCGCAAGGGTCACTTTTTATTTTTTATAAAGCTTTGCAAGGCCGCCCTCGGAGGTCTCGCGGTAGAGGTGGGATAAATCTTTGCCGGTATGATACATGGTTTGGACAACGGTATCAAAGGAAATTTTGCGGCTTCCGTAAAGGAAATTCGCAAGGCTTAAAGCGTTAATCGCTCTCATCGCGGCAACAGCGTTACGCTCAATGCAAGGAATTTGAACAAGACCGCAAACAGGGTCGCAGGTAAGACCTAAATGGTGCTCCATAGCAACCTCGGCGGCATATTCAATCTGGTCAATGCCCATAAAGAACAACTCGCAAAGCGCGGCGGCCGCCATACTGCAGGCGGTGCCAATCTCGGCCTGGCAACCGCATTCGGCGCCGCTTATTGAGGCGTTTGTGCTAACTAAAGTGCCGATAAGTCCCGCAACGGCAAGTGCGCGAAGAATATCATCATCAGAAAATCCGTTTTTCTCCTGCATATATTTCAAAACCGCAGGCAAAACACCGCAAGAGCCGCAGGTTGGCGCGGTAACTATAATTCCGCAGTCGGCGTTTTGCTCGCTCGTGGCAAAGGCATAGGAGCAAACAAGTCGGTTTTCCTTGGTTTGCGGACTTTCGTCAATATGTCTCTGAGAGTACAAAAACTGCGCTTTTCTTTCAACTTGGAGGCCACCGGGCAAAATCCCCGTTTTGCTAAGACCCTCGGCGATTTCGTTTTGCATTGTTTGCCAAACCGAGAGAAGATATTTTTTAAAATCCTCATCCTCATGCGCATAAACATAGTCTGAGAGCCTTATGTTTTGCGATTTGCAAAGAGCTGCAATTTCGGTAAAGCCGGTTTCTTTGTAAACTTCGCTTTCGGCGTTTTTTTCATCGCCTTCTGCCTCAATTTCACCGCCACCGATACTATAAAACTTGCGGCGGTTTATTTCCGCGCCGTTTTTTAAGGCGATAAATTCGATTGTGTTGGGGTGGTAGGGCGTTTCACTCTCTAAGTCCCAAATTATCTCACAAGGAATATTGGCAAGCGTTTCTATGATCGCGCGGTCGGTCCCGTGGCCCTTGCCGGTTTTGGCAAGCGAGCCGTAAAGAATAACCTTAATAAAGTCGGCCTTAGGATTTTCAGTCATAAATTGAGAGGTTGCGAAAGCGGGACCCATAGTATGAGAACTAGAAGGCCCGTATCCGATTTTATAAATATTTTTAACAGATTTCATTTTGATAGCTCCCGTATTTTCTGGTTATATTATACTGCAAATAATCCTATATGTAAACAAATAATTCGCTAAACAAAAAAGATAGTTTGATCTTAAAGCGAGGCCATTATGGTTACATATTGTTTTCAGAATAAAAACAGAATATATGAGGCTTTACGGCAAAAACTAACCTAAAAGGGAGATGTTTTTATGGCGGAAAAAATAGGAAGAACTATAAAGCTTCAAAAGGATATAAGCGTTAAGGCGTTTGCCTCAGCGGTGGGGCCAAAGGAAAAAGAAGGTCCCTTAAGAGAGCATTTTGACCTTACCTTTGAGGATGAATTTTTAGGCGAGGATTCATTTGAAAAAGCCGAAAGTGCTTTGCAAAAAGCGGCGGTCAAAAAAGCGATAGAAAAAGCAGACTTGCAGCCTCAAGATATAGATGTCATCTATGCAGGCGATTTGCTTAATCAATGTATAGGAAGCACTTACGGACTAAGAAATCTCGGCATTCCGTTTGTTGGACTTTACGGTGCTTGTTCAACTATGGCTTTAGGGCTGCTAAACGCCGCCGTTGCAGTAGAATCCGGCGCAGCAAAAAGGGCAGTTGCAGTAACCTCGTCGCATTTTTGCAGTAGTGAAAGACAGTTCCGCTTCCCGCTTGAATACGGTGGTCAGCGCACGCCCACAGCACAGTGGACGGTAACAGGCTCGGGCGCGGCGGTTATAACCGAGAGCGCAGAGGGGATTAAAATAAAGCATCTCACAATCGGCAAAATTGTCGATTATGAAGTAACCGATATGAACAATATGGGTGCCGCCATGGCACCCCGTGATGTTAAAATAAGACCATACCCAACAAACGAGGGTATGGTCTTTTTCTACACACAAATCCAGTATTTAAGGGGGTTCTGAGCACTTTTTAAGGTTTTTCAAAGCACGAAAATACGCGAAAAATAGTATAACAGAAAAAACACACTATGTTTAATGTTCTATAAAAGGAGGTAATTTAAATTGCTAAAACATTTAATTGAAACTTTCGGCTGTAATCAGCCATTTGCTATTTCGGAAATTACATATAAAGACTATTCGCAGATTTGGATTTATAAATCAGTTGCTGAACTTTGTAAAAAGGGCGAAATAGTGCACCTTGACAGAGGTGTGTATTATATACCTAAGAAAAATAAATACGGTATTGTGCCTTTTGACCCGATGAAAATCATTGAAAAGAAATATATTCAAGATGGCGAAAATGTAATGGGCTATTTTGCAGGACGATATTTGCAACATCTTCTTGGTATATTTAAAGGCACTCCAAACACTATTGAAATCTATACTAACAACGAAACCAAAAGAGCAAGGACTGTTAATGTTGGTGGCAAAAGACTTTACTTACATACTGCAAGAACCAAAATCGATAAATTTAATGCACCTGTTCTATGCTTCTTGGAACTGATGAACGGTATTGATGTAGAAACCCTTGACGAGTATAAACGCAAACTCATAAGCGACTATATCGCAGAAAACCGAATCACGCAAAAACAAATTACTAAATACATATCGTTCTTTCCAGATAAGACCTGCCGAAATTTAATTGAAAGCGAGGTAATCTACCGTGTCCCGCAGTAATAGTTGTATGGTTTGTACATACCTAATCGAACTTGTAGCTGGAATAATGACCGGTTACATATTTATCTATCTTGACGATGCCATTGTAATGAGATTTGCACTTTCAATGTTGTATATCCCCGCAGCTCTCGTCCTTGTGGATGCAAAATCAAAAGCGGTGCGTTTCCTCGTTTATCTTATGCTGACCGTAGTCTGTTTATGGGGCGTGTTTTACGCTATCTATTGGCGCCGACCTTTCGGATTTTCTCTTATTTTTTGTGCTATTGTCGGTTTTATCTACTATGTAATATTCACCGATAAAGCAACAAAGGATAAAATGTCAAAAATACTCATCGTCAATGGTTGCTTT
>CASFLA010000076.1 GCA_949295415.1 uncultured Oscillospiraceae bacterium | reverse complement strand
ACAAAGCTCGTTCAAATTGCAGTTGGCGTTAAGGCAGATGGCAAGTTCGGAAAGGACACTAAAGCCGCCGTTATAAAATGGCAGAAGCTTATGGGTCTTACCGCCGACGGAGCGGTCGGAATAAACACCTGGAAGAAGATTTTGGGGGTTTAGGGAATGGCTATAGAAATAATTGTTGCGCTTATAGCCTTTGCGGGAACTGCTATAGGTTCTTTTGGCGGAATTATAGCTTCGAGCAAGCTGACGGAGTTCAGGCTCAAACAACTCGAAAAAAAGGTTGATGAGCAAAATTCTTTCACAAGAAGGATTCCGGTTATTGAGGAAAGGTTGAGCTCTATTAACCATAGAGTTACCGATTTAGAAAGCTTTCAACAGATACAAATAGGAGGATAATTTTGAACGAAAAGGTTTTAAAATGGCTTAAGGCTGCAGGAATAAGAGCGCTTAAAACAGTTGCGCAAACCTTTGTTGCAACTGTTGGAACCTCGGCGTTAATAGCAGAGGTTAACTGGCTTGCAGTTTTCAGTGCGTCATTACTTGCAGGCATTTTATCGCTTGCAACAAGCATTGCAGGGCTTCCTGAAATAAAATAATAAAGGCCGATTGCATATTTCTTAAAAGGAATTATGCAGTCGGTTTTTTTGTATAAATTTAGGGTAATACTAAAATCACAACAATTCATACCGTTTCATAAAATAAGAGAGGAATATATTGAGGTGATATTATGTGCTCTATATGCGGAATTATAGATAACAATAAAAGACCCGATGAAAAGCTTATTGGCATTATGGGTAGCACAATGAAAAGCAGAGGACCTGATGCAACCGAGCAGTATTCGGATGATTTTGCCTGCTTTCATCATAACAGACTTGCGGTTATGGATGTTAAAAACGGCAGGCAACCGATGACGGCTTCTTTTGCGGGCAAAAGCTATGTTATCGTTTATAACGGAGAAATTTATAACTGTCCCGAATTGCGCTTTGAGCTATTAAAAAGGGGAGCAACCTTTAAAACCAACTGCGATACTGAGGTTGTGCTTTGGAGTTATATAATCTATGGTGAAGATTGCCCCAAAATGCTTAACGGCATTTTTAGCTTTGCAGTTTACGATATAAAAGAAAAAAAGGTATTTTTTGCGCGTGATAGACTTGGCGTTAAGCCGTTTTTCTATTGCGATTTATCTGACGAATTTGTCTTTGCCTCCGAAATAAAAGCGCTTTTAAAGCATTCAAAGGTTAGCTCTAAGGTAGATAAAGAGGGACTTTGGCAGTTGATTTTCTTGACCCCCGTAACGCTTGTCGGAAGGTCGGTTTTTAAGGATATTAAAGAATTAAAGCCTGCCGAATGCGGCACCTTTTCTAAAGATGGCTTGAAAATTAAAAGCTATTGGAAATTAGAGGCAAAGGTATTCACCGGTTCTTCCGATGATGCTGCAGAGAAAACGGCATTCCTTTTGTCAGATGCAGTAAAAAGGCAGACAGTCAGCGATGTTCCTTTATGCACATTTTTATCAGGCGGTCTTGACTCCTCGGTTTTAACTGCGCTTGCTGCCGAAATATACCGCAAAAACGGAGAGGTTTTATCAACATATTCCTTCGAGTATGAGGGCAACAAACAAAGCTTTAAAAAATCGTTGTTTCAGCCGCAGGGCGATGATGATTTTGCAATTTATCTTTCGGAATGGCTCGGAACCGACCATGCAGTTTTAACCGCACCCAATAAAACGGTTGCTGAGGCTTTGATTTCGGCAACCGAGGCTCGAGATTTTCCGGGTCAAGCTGATATTGATTCCTCTCTTTTATATTTCTGCAGTGAGGTTAAAAAGAGGCACACCGTTGCGCTTTCGGGCGAGTGTGCCGATGAAATATTCGGTGGTTATCCTTGGTTTTATAGGCCTGAAATGCTTTATCGTGACTTTTTCCCATGGATACATGCGCCCTTAGAAAGAGCAAAGCTTTTTAACGAATCATTTTCATTGGCATCAGAGGGGTATGAGTATTTATCGGGCGAATATAAAAAATTTATCCGCAGCTGCCCAATATTGCCCAGCGATAGCGAGAGCATGAAAACCTCAAGAATCGCCACCTGCCTTTCGGTTCAGTATTTTATGACCTCCTTGCTCGAAAGAAAAGACAGAATGAGTATGTATAGCGGCCTTGAGGTTCGCGTTCCCTTTGCCGACCACAGAATTTTAGAGTATGTTTATAATATTCCTTGGGAAATCAAGTTCGAAAACGGTGTTGAAAAGGCGCTGCTAAGACGCGCAATTAAGGATTGGCTTCCCGATAAAATACTTTATCGTAAGAAAAGCCCCTATCCTAAAACCCATAATCCTTTATATAAGCAGCTTGTTACCGATATGCTTAAAATGAGGCTTTCCAAAAAGGGAATTTTGTCCGATGTTTTGGAAAAAGAGGTTTTAAGAGACGTTCTGTCCGGCGAGGATGTGACCTGGTTCGGTCAGCTAATGTCAACTCCTCAGCTTATAGCGTGGCTTGTTCAGTTTGATTATTGGGCAGAAAAATATAATGTTAATTTTGTTGATTAAAAAAGTCCCTATACCTGATAACAGGTATAGGGACTTTTAAGATTTATTTATTCGTCCTCATCGTCCTCTTCGGCTTTACCGGGAACCTCTTTATAGAGATTAAAGCGGAACAAAAGGCTTTCATCCTCAGGGTTTGCGCAACGAAGAGTTGCCTCCTGAATAATAGCGCCGCGCATAATGTTTGCGATGCCCATCATCTGACAAAGCTTTGACTTAAGGTTAAGAACATCGCCTTCGCTTGTTTCAAGGAAAACATCGCCCTGGCATTTATCAAGAGTTTGCATAAAATCTGCCATATCGATATCATGCATAACAATAAATCTTTCCATAATAATCCTCCTAATATAAAGAAATTATTTATTTTTAAGTATTATACAAAAAAAGTTTAAAATAGTCAACTTGTAAATTTCAATAAATAATGGTATAATCAAACATATTATATATAGTCTAAAAAAAGGAGGGAACCGTCTGATGAGAAAATTCTGCTTATTACTTTCTGTTTTAATGCTTATTTCCTGCGCGGTTGCAGGTTGTAAGGAGCCTGAGGTTAAAACAGGCAATGAGGCTTTTTTTGAGCTTAGGGAAACTCCAACCGATATAACCTCCGAAAAATCAGACGGTGAGCTTATTCCCCGCCTCTTTGAAACATACCAAACCTCCATAGTTGCCTCTGAGGATTATGGCGAGCTGATCCCCTTTGTTGGAAAATATTTAACCTATACTCCGACTGACCCCTTAGCTTCCGCTACCGTTACAATTCCGGTTTACGGCTTTTGCAAAACTGACGGAACTATAGTCTGTGATGCCGTTTTTACATATGTCAGAAAATGTGATATAGGCGGCGGCACCTTTGTTTATGAAATCGGAACGGGAACAGACGGCTCGGCGGCAGGCAAGCGCGCCGTTATGAAATCTGACGGAAGCTGGATTCTTGATATTAAAGAGGGCGGCTTTATGTTGGATGTTATGGGTGGCGGAATGTTTGCGGTTAGCCGTCCCATCCGTCTTTACAGAAACGGTGTCTTAACTCCGTTTTTCTATTATGATTTTCATAATGCCAACGGCAAAAAGCTCTTTACCTTTAACAAGGAACTGACCGTTGCGCCCAATACAGATATAACCTATGGCAATTTTTCTGACGGGCTTATTCCCGTAACCGTTAAGGTTAAGGACCCTGCCCAAGATGCTGAAACGGTTGAACACTATTATATCAACAAAAAGGGCGAAATTCAGTTTACTCCTTTTCTTTATGCCGGTGAGTTTAATGAGGGGCTTGCCATCGTTTCTGCCGAGGAAGGCCTCTACGGTGTCATTAAAACCGATGGAACATATCTGCTTAGCCCCAAATATACAGAAATCAAGTATTATCCCTCTAAGGGCTATTATCTCTGTGAGGAGGAGGCTTGCTGGACTGTCTTTGATAAAACGGGTAAAATGGTAACCAGGGTTATGTGCCAGAATTCTGATGTTACCATAATTGATTCAAAAAGCATTATTTATAGAAAAATTTCAAGAGATACTAATAGGGCGGAGTTCTTATTCTCCGAAACCAATAAACCGCTTGTTTGCGCATCGACGGGCAAATTCCCCGATGTTTTAAGCGGTCAGAACGGACTTTTCTATTCAACCTATAGTAATGTTACCGATTTCTTTAATGAAGATGGCAAGACTATAATAAGCTTTACCGAGTTTGGTGCTTTAGTTAAGGCAACCGAGCATTATGCGGTAGTTTCAAACAAAAGCGAAAACGCTATTCTCGTATTTAACAGAACAACGGGCGAAAAGACCGATTGGATGAAATATGAGTATAATAACACTTTTTTGAACGGGAAATATATTATTTTCAAAGGCACATTTGAAAGCACAAAGGGCTACTCTCTTTATGACCCCGAGAAAAAGCAGTTCTTGTTCCAAAATTGCTCCTATATGGAGGTTTTTGGCAATTATCTGACTGTTTATGACGATGAGTTTATTACCGTTTATAACGAGAAGTTAGAAAAGGTGCTCAAATGTGCAAGGGGGTGGGCGGAATGAGAAAGCTATTAGCTATTTTGCTTACCGCAGGGTTGCTTCTTTGCGCTCTTTGCGCTTGCAACAAGGAAAAGCCCAGAGAGGCAGACGGGAGCATTAGCTTTACCTGTGAAACCTTTCCGAAAATCGCCGTAACGGGTGCAACCGAGGCGGCAGGGCAGATTATTGCCAAGGCGGCTTTGGGAAGTAATGATATTTCGGGTCTGATTATAAGAAAACCGAGCGTTAAAGCGGCTTATGATGCTTTGAAAGATGGCGAATGCAGTATGGTTATTGCATTTCAGCCCGATTCCCAAACCGTTCAAGGCTTGCTTAACGCTGATACCGCTTTTGAAATGACCGAGTTTTCCAAGGATGCGCTTATTTTTGTTACTAACGGTGAAAATACGGCTGATAACCTGACTGCCGAAAATATAAAAGCTATTTATTCGGGTAAGATAAATAATTGGAAAGAATTAGGCTTTGAGGATAGAGAAATATCTGCTTTTTCGGCAACCGAGGGCACAACTATTAAGAATATTTTTGATAACACCTTTAACCCCGATTATTCGGGATATAAGCAGCCCTTAAGCGTTATTATGACCGCTAACGGTGAATATACTTCACCCATTGATTATGATAACCGCCCGGGGTCATTAGGCTATTGTTTCTATTCCGAGCTTTCAACAAAATCGGTTGAAAAAAACGGCAAAATCAAGGTGCTTAATATTAACAAAATAGCGGCTTCTAATGAAACAATTTTAAACGGAAGTTATATCTGGACTGCCGATGTTGCAGTTTCGATTAAGCATAGCGAGGCAGTTGATTCAAAAGCAAGGCTTCTCTATAACTGGATTTTATCTAAGCAGGGCAAAACCGTGCTTAAAAATTCGGGCCTTGTTATCTCATAATTTTGTTGACTAATCAAGATTTAACCGTTATAATTTTAAAAAACAAATTTTAGGTGGTGAGAAAATGGACGCGTCCGGCAGTAGTATGGGGCTTAAACCTCGAGGGAATATAGGGAAAACGGGCAAAGTCCTTTTTTCTCTTTAAATTTTATTCCTTCCAAAGTTTGACCCTTAGGATGATTGCTGTTTGCTTTAGCGGTCATCCTTCTTTATTTTTAAAAAGTAAAGGAGAGGGAAAATGGAAGAAAAAGAAATGCTTTTAGAGGAAATAATTTCTTTAGTCGAGCAAAGGAAATTAGGCAAGATTAAAGAAATTCTTTCAGAAATGAATGAGGCGGATATAGCGCCGCTTTTTGAAGAATTAGAGGAAAAGGATATCCCTGTTATTTACAGGGTTCTTCCTAAAGACCTTGCGAGTGAGGTTTTCGCTTATATGGAGAGCGAAACGCAGGAGCTTCTGATTAAAAGCTTCAGCGATACCGAGCTTAAGCAGGTTATTGATAACCTCTGGTTAGATGATACGGTTGATATTATTGAGGAAATGCCTGCAAACGTTGTTGCAAGAATTTTAAAAACCGCATCGCCAACCGTCAGAAAGCAGATAAACGAACTGCTAAATTATCCGGAGGATAGCGCTGGCAGTATTATGACGGTTGAATATGTTTCGCTCAATAAGGATTTAACTGTGGCTGAGGCTTTTAAAAAGATTCGCCACGAGGGCGTTGATAAAGAAACGGTTTATACCTGCTATGTTACCGAGAAGCGCCGCCTCATCGGAACGGTTTCGGTTCGTGATTTGCTGATTGCCTCTGAGGAGCAGCAGGTTTCGGAAATAATGGAAACCAATGTTATCAGCGTTCATGTTAACGAGGATATCGAAAATGTCGGCCGAACCTTCTCAAAATATGATATTATGGCGCTTCCCGTTGTTGATAATGATGACCGAATAGTCGGCATTATCACTGTCGATGATATCATCGATGTCATCGAAGAAGAAGCAACAGAGGATATTGAAAAGATGGCGGCTATTACGCCTACAGATAAGCCATATCTTAAAACGGACGTTTTCAGTATTTTGCTAACCCGCATTCCTTGGCTTTTGCTGCTTATGATTTCGGCAACCTTAACGGGAGGTATTATAACCTCGTTCGAGGACGCGTTAACCGCATTTCCTGCGCTCGTTGCCTTTATCCCAATGCTTATGGGAACAGGCGGTAACGCAGGTGGTCAGGCATCGGTAACCGTTATTCGCGGCCTTGCAATCGGTGAGGTTGAATTAAGAGATGTTTTCCGCGTTTTATGGAAAGAAATCAGAGTTTCGGTCCTTTGTGGCGTTGTGCTTTCTGTTGCAGGATTTGTTAAAATATTGCTTATTGATAACCTGCTTTTAAATGCGGGAGTGTCAATGAGAGAGGCGGTTGTTGTTTCAATAACCTTGGCGCTTACCGTTTTTTTCTCAAAGGTTATAGGATGCACATTGCCGATTCTGGCCAAAAAATTAGGCCTTGACCCTGCAGTTATGGCTAGCCCCTTTATAACAACCTTGGTTGATGTTGTTACGCTCGTTATATATTTTATCGTTGCCAGCAAAATTCTTACGATATAAATAAAGGTGATAGCAGTTAATGTTGCAACCGAAAAGCGAATAGGTGAGAATATAAGAAAACTAAGGGTTAAAGCCGGACTTGCCTAAGAAATGCTTTCTGCAAACTTACAGGTAGATGGCTGTGATATAATGATAACTGCTCTCGCTAAAATAGAGGTTGGTCAGCGACATATTTATCCCGATGAGATAATACTGTTGAGGGAAATTTTTAAAACCTCATACGAGGAAATATTGAATGTTAAATAACGAACCCCCGTCCAAAATGGACGGGGGTTCGTTTCTATATTAACCGTGGAATGCGTCGTGAACAACCTGAACTGCCTTCTGGCAATCAACAGCATCAATAAGAACCGATATCTTAATCTCGCTGGTTGAAATCATCTGAATGTTGATGTTTGCATCAGAAAGTGCCTCAAACATTTTTGAAGCAACACCGGGGTGGGTTTCCATACCTGCACCAACGATTGATACCTTGCCGACAGTATCTTTAATAACAAGATCGTCAAATGCTATAAGCGGACGGATGTTTTCAATAGCCTCTAAGGTTTCTGCCTTCTGACCCTTGGGAACGGTAAAGGTAATATCTTTTGTGCCATGTCTTCCAACCGACTGAAGAATAATATCAACATTAACATTCTTACGGCTCAACTGATTGAATACCTTAAAAGCGATGCCGGGAGCATCCTTAAGACCTATAATTGATACGATAATAATATCGGTGTCACAAGCAACACCCTTAACAAGCATTTTTTCCATTGAAGTTACCTCCTTAACAATAGTGCCCGGTTTTTGTTCCAGACTTGATAAAACTTCTAATTCAACATTATATTTCTTTGCCATTTCAACCGAACGGTTGTTTAAAACCTGGGCACCCAAGGTTGCGAGCTCAAGCATCTCATCGTATGTTATCTCGTCTAATTTTTTAGCGCCCTTAATTTTTCTCGGGTCAGCGGTATAAACACCATCAACATCGGTATAAATCTGACAGAGGTCAGCCTTGAGTGTTGCCGCAATTGCAACTGCACTTGTATCCGAGCCGCCGCGGCCGAGAGTTGTAACATCATCATATTTGTTAACGCCCTGGAAGCCTGCAACAATAACTATGCTTCTCTTATCGAGCTCGTTTCTGAGTCTTTCAGGGTTAACATTCTTGATTCTCGCAACCGAATACTTTGAATCGGTCACAAAGCCTGCCTGCCAGCCGAGCAAGGAAACGACAGGGAAACCGAGTTTCTCGATAGCCATAGCAAGAAGCGCTATGGAAATCTGTTCACCTGCGGCTAAAAGCATATCCATTTCTCTCTTTGAACGGTTGCCGGGGTTGATTTCAACTGCCTTTTCAATAAGGTCATCGGTAGTATCGCCTTGCGCTGAAACAACAACAACGACATCATTACCCTTTTTGTAATCTTCGGTTATGATTCTTGCAACGTTAAAAACGCGCTCGGCATTAGCAACCGAGGAACCGCCGAATTTCTTGACGACTAAAGCCATATATATGCCTCCAATAATTAAATTAAACGCATTGTTGAAATAATATCACAATCGTTAAGTTTTTCTAAAAGTTTATCCAACTCTTTTTCGCAAGCGAAAGGAGTTATAAATGCAAGTTCATTATCCTGCTCGCCGTTTCTGCCCAAAACCTTGATTTCGCCGAACAACTGCTCAGCCTTTGCTTTAACACTCAGGCGGTCATTCTTCGCCGTAAGGCGAACATAAAGGCGAACGGTGTCATCTTTATAATCGGCGATATAAGAAGAATCGGCATCATCCCAGGAGAGATATTTTCTTGCGTGAAGATGCTTAACGCAATCGATTATATCGGCAACAACTGCGCTGGCTGTCGGCAATTTGCCGGCTCCCGGACCATAGAACATAACATTTCCGATTGCATCACCGAAAACATTGATAGCATTATAAACGCCATTAACATGAGCCAACTGATTATCGTTATTTACAAAAGCGGGATAAACGGTTGCGATGCATTTTCCTTCATCGGTTAGCCTTGCTCGGCCAATCAATTTAACTTGGCAGTTTGCAAAATTGGCATAAGCAATATCTGCAGAGGTTATTTTGGTAATTCCCTCGGTATAAACGCTGTTGGGATAAATATGCTTACCGAAAGCCAAGGCGGCAAGAATGCAAATCTTGCGGCAGGCGTCATGACCCTCAATATCAGCGGTGGGGTCCTTCTCGGCATAGCCGTTCTGCTGCGCTAAGGATAACGCCTCATCAAAAGAAATCCCATCATTAACCATTTTAGTCATTATAAAGTTAGTTGTTCCGTTTAAAATGCCCTGAACCTCATAAAGCTCATTGGCGGCAAGGCATTGAGCAATCGGACGAAGAACGGGGATACCGCCGCCAACGCTTGCTTCAAACAGATAGTTAACATTATTCTTTTCGGCAATCTCTAAAAGCTCTGCGCCTTTTTGAGCAACAAGCTCTTTGTTAGAGGTAACCACACTTTTGCCTGCGAGTAAAAGCGATTTTGTAAACTCATAGGCGGGATTAAGTCCTCCCATTACCTCGGCAACCACCTTTATTTCGGGGTCGCTGAGAATAATATTAAAGTCCTTAATGAATTTTTCCGGGTAAGGAGAATCGGGGAAATCACGCAAGTCAAGAATATACTTGATATTGATTTCATCTTTGATTTTAAGAGCAATGTGTTTTCCGTTCTTTAAAAGAACCTCAGCAACGCCCGAACCAATAGTTCCATGCCCCATAATTGCTATGTTAGTCATATTTTTAACCTCTATTCACCGGGTATTTGTTTGACCGAAACAACGCCTTTAATCGATTTAAGGCGTCCAAGCAGGTCAGATATATCGTGGACTTCATCGGCAGTTCTCATTGAAACCGTTACAAGAGCCGAGCCCGAAAGGGGAAGACTTTGGTTAACGGTTAAAATATTGCCGCCAAAATTATAGATTTCCATTAAGAAGGCGGATAAAACACCGGCTTTATCGCGCAAGGTTGCGTTTAATGTTACGATTTTGCCTAAAGGACGGCTATACTCAAAAACCATATCCTTATATTTATAAAAGACACTTCTTGAGATGCCGCATTTTTTGGCGGCCTCACTAGCCGAGGTAACCTCGCCTGAGGAAAGAAGCCTTTTAGCCTCTAAAACCTTGCCGTAAACCGATGGCAAAGCCTTCGAGTTTACAAGTATCATTCCGCTTTCCATTTTCCACCTGCCATATACAATGTCTTTGAATAAAACACAATATAGCACAGTTGAAACAGTATTTCAAGCATTATTTTTAATAATTTTCAGAAATTTACGGAAAATAACCTTAAGTATTTCTGTATTTTAATATATAGGGTGGAGAAAAGCAATAGAAAACAAGAAAAAATTTCTGATAAACTTTGCATATTACGCGACAGTTTTTGCCCTCCTTATTATAGCGCTGAAGCTATTATCGGGTGCATTGCTGCCGCTTATTATGGCAGCGCTTGTAACGGTTGTTTTACAAAGATTTATAAACAGGCTTTCAAGCAAGATGAAGCTTCGCAAAAAAGCGGTTTCGGTAGCGGTTGTTCTAATCTTTTACAGCTTATTTTTAAGCTCCGTAGCAGTTCTTGGTTTTTTCATTTATAAGCAGGCAGTTTCGCTTGTTTTGGCATTACCTGAGGAGTTCGAAAAAATATATCCCGCACTGCTTAATATAACTGAAAAAATAAATTCATTTTTAAATAAAACATTTGTAGAAATTGAGGGTTTAACCAAGGACTTTTCGGCGGCTGCAATAACCTCTTTTTCAGAAAGCGCGGCGGGGCTTATAACCTCGGCGGTAGGCTCTATTGCTTCGTCGGTGGCGATATTTGTTATCTCGGTTTTTGTTATGATAGCGGCGAGTGCATATTTATCAAAGGATTATGACGATATTTATAAATTTTTAAAAAATCGGCTAAAGGGGCAAACCTTCTGTAAAATTTCATATTTTAAAACACAAATGGTATCAAGCCTTATGGGAATGCTCAAAGGCTATGGGGTTATTATGCTCATAACCTTTTCAGAGCTTTTAGTCGGCCTATGGGTTTTAAAAAGGGAATATGCACTTATAGCTGCGGCGGTTACCGCTATATTAGATATACTTCCCGTTTTGGGTAGCGGAACTGTGCTGATCCCGTGGGCGTTATTAGCATTTTTAACAGGGAATAAAACACTCGCTTTCGGCTTATTGGGGCTCTATGTAATAATAACTGCTGTCAGAAATGTTGTTGAACCTAAAATTTTAGGCAGTAGGGTAGGCTTGCCGCCCATAATTATGCTGATTTCGGTATTTTTAGGGTTAAAATTCTTTGGCGCATCGGGGATTTTCTTATTGCCCGTTGCAGTCCTTGCGGCTAAGGTTATTATTGATGGAAAGAAGAATAATTACGAGGAAAACTGTAATAAAAATTTAAAGAAAAAGGCTATAAAAAGAATCTCAATTATAAAGCCTAAAAGAAAGTAAAAATGTCCAACTGCTTTGATTTGGAATAAGATGTAAAGGGCGCGTTTTGCGCTTCTTAAAAAGAAAAAGCAGGAGGGAATCGATTTGAAAATAATAACACTTGTTACGCCAACGGCGACTCTGGCTGAAAAAGGAAAGGATGTTTTACAAAAAAACGGCATTTCCTCCGAAATAAGAAAGGTTATGTCAGGCACCGTGGCGGGTTGTCTTTATGGCATCAGAGTTAAAGAATCGGATTATAATAGGGCAATGGAGCTTTTAAACTCAGCGTCTGTCAGAATTATATCAGTAAAGGATTGATGGCCGATGATATATTTTGATAACGCCGCAACAACAAACCCTAAGCCGCCCGAGGTTTTAAAGGCGGTTTTGGAGGCTCTGAAAACCAAATCAGTCAACCCGGGCAGAGGAGGCTATGATGAGGCGGTAGCGCTCTCAGGTGAGATTTATAATTGCCGCAAAAAAGTATCGGATTTTTTCTCGGCCGGCGCTCCGGAAAGGGTTATTTTTACCCCGAATTGCACTGCCGCCATAAATACTGTTATAAAGGGAATTTGCCGCCCCGGCGACCATATAGTTGCCTCAAGCTTAGAGCATAATGCGGTTGCAAGACCGCTTTATAAGCTACAGTCCTTTGGCGCAGAGGTTGATTATGCCGAGGTTATTTTCGGCGATAAAAATGCAACCGTCCGCTCATTCGAGAGGCTTATCAGAGATAATACAAGGCTTTGTATTTGCACCCATGCATCGAATGTTACGGGAACTATTTTGCCAATAGCCGAAATTGGTGAAATTTGTGCTAAAAAAGGCGTTCCGTTTGCCGTTGATGCGGCGCAAACTGCCGGTATCGCTGAAATAGATATGAGAAAAATGAAAATCGACTATCTTTGTGTAGCATCGCATAAGGGCCTTTATGCACCTATGGGAACGGGCATTTTAATAGCGCTCGGAGAAATACCCGAAACGCTCTTTGAGGGTGGAACAGGCTCCCTATCAATGAGCTATCTTCAGCCGCAGGAGCTGCCCGATAAATTTGAAAGCGGAACGGTTAATGTTCCGGGAATAATCGGTATCAATGCAGGCATAGACTTTGTTAACTCAAAAGGTAGGGAAAGGATATACTCGCATGAGCTTAAGATAACAAAAAGAATATACGATGGGCTCTTAAAAATACCGCTCATAAGGCTTTATTCCGAGGCGCCGAAAATGAATGTAACAGTTCCGACAT
Source organism: uncultured Oscillospiraceae bacterium (assembly GCA_949295415.1). Lineage (GTDB taxonomy): Bacteria > Bacillota > Clostridia > Oscillospirales > Acutalibacteraceae > UMGS172. The sequence goes on along the minus strand of CASFLA010000076.1, from coordinate 37,969 downwards.
TGTCCTTTAACATTGAGGGAATGACAAGCACTGAGGTTGCCGAAAAATTAGCCCGGAAGGGTATTGCAACAAGGGCGGGACTTCATTGTGCGCCTATGGCTCACAGACGCATTGGAACCATTGATTCCGGCACTGTGAGAGTGTGCAGCTCGGCATTTTCAACCGATATTGAAGCAGATGCTCTTATAAACGCCGTAAAAAGCATTGTAAAAATATGAAAAAATGCAAAAAATCTATTGATTATAATATAGTTCTTATGTTAAAATATAATAGAATTTAGAATTTTTTGTAAGGGGCGTGAGTTAATGGCGGAATTTTTTAAAAATATCTTCGATATAATAGCCGGATTTTTTATGCAGTTGTTCTTGGCTTTTTCGGATATCGGGCTTGGAGATATTATTGATATTATCGTAGTTGCTTTCGTCATTTACAAAGCGATCGGCTTCTTTAAGGAAACCCGTGCAAAAATCTTAATAAAAGGCTTGCTGCTCTTAGGCTTTGCCTGGCTTATTGCGCAGTGGTTCAATCTCATAACAATCAAATGGTTGCTGGTTAAATTCTTTGATTATGCCATTATTGCCGTTGCAATTATCTTCCAGCCGGAGTTGCGTCATGCCCTCGAAAGAGTTGGTCACAGCAGCTTCGGTTGGCTGGGTTCGGGTCATAAAACCGCCGAGTATGATGACCTTAAAAAGAGCATTGATGATACCTGTAAGGCATGCGGCTCTATGCAGGAGCAGCAAATCGGTGCCCTTATTGTTTTTGAACGCTCAACTCCCTTGGGTGATGTTATAGCAACCGGAACCGAGCTTGATGCCGCAATTTCTCAAGAACTTGTCGGAAACATCTTTTTCCCGAAATCTCCGCTTCATGACGGAGGCCTTGTAATCAGGGGAACAAGAGCTGTGGCGGCAGGCTGCATTTTACCGCTTACTACCAACAATCAATTAAGCCATGAGCTTGGAACAAGGCATCGTGCCGCAGTTGGTATGAGTGAGTCGTCTGATTCGGTCGTTGTGGTAGTTTCTGAGGAAACCGGTAAAATTTCAATCTGTATTAATGGAACTATTGAGCGCGATTTTACTCCTATAACCTTGCGTGAGAAGCTTTATCAGGAACTGCTTGAAGAAAAGGAAGAGCCTAAGGCGGTTTCTATCTTCAAGGTTCTTAAAAATAAGCTTTTCAGTAAAAAGAATAAGACCGAAGAATCCCTCAAAGAAGGGGGTGACGGAAAATGAAATGGAACATAATGGATTTTGTAAGAGGTCTTTTTGATAATAAAAAATTCCTCGTCGCTTTTTCAATTATTTCGGCAATCATTTTCTGGTTGGTTATTGATGTTACTCAAAATCCGTCACGCGATGTAACAATTGACGATGTTAAGGTTGTTTTGGCCGAACAGACCGATGACGGAGGAAACACCCTTGCCGCAGTTTCCCAGAGCATTGAGTCGGTATCGGTAACCGTTAACGGTCCGGGCTATATTGTCGGCACAGTTTCTAAAAGTTCGGTTACCGTTTCGGTAAGCTCCTATGCCGAGATAACTAAACCCGGCAACTATGTTTTGAATTTAACTGCAAATGTTGATAAGAACGGTTGCACAGTTACTAAAATTTCTCCCTCTTATGTTCAGGTGACTTATGACTATAACGCTGAGAAGCTTGTTCCTGTTGAGGTTGATGCTTCAAATTATCTGCCGTTTGTTGCAACCGATTGCGAGATATTTAAAAGCACTCTTCGAAATAACTCTGACGGTGCCGAAATTACTGAGCTTTTAATAAGCGGTCCGTCTGAGATTGTTGGAAAGATTTCAAAGGTTGTCGTTCGCCCCGTTATTGATAAGGATAAGGCGGTTGCCGATAACACTAACTTCCAACCGATATTAACATTATTGGATGAAGATGGGGCAGAGGTTGATGCATCTCAGCTTCGTTATAATACTGACACTTATGTCAGAATCGTTATTTACAAAACCGCCGATGTTTCGCTTATCCCAACTTTTACAAATCTGCCCGACCATTTCAAAAATTCCGAGGGCGGATTGCCTAAGTATAAGCTTTCCGTTTATGACGAGCTTACAGGAAAGGAAACCGGAATTTCCAAGGTTAAGATAAAAGGTCCCGTTAATGTGATTGACGGTCTTATCGTTTCAGGTCTTAAGCTTTCAAGTATTGATTTTGCCAGCGTTACTCCGAGCCAGACAGCATTCAATGTTTCATTTGTGCTTGATGAAGGCGTCCTTATAGTTGATGGAACCGAAGAGGTCAAGGTCACGCTTGATATAGGAAAATTAATGACCAAAACCTTTACAATTAAGCCTAATAAGGTCAAGTTTTTAAATCTGCCGCAGGGCTTATCGGCTGCCGTTTCCTATAAAAAGGGCATAAAGGTTACCGTTTGCGGAACCTATAATCAGATAAGAAGGGTTGATGCAAACGATATAACGCTTGTTGTTGACTGCTCAGGTATAACCGCCGCAACCGTTGAAACAAAGAAGCTCGATGTTGTTTTCGACAAGGGCATAGATGCTTGGGTTAATTCAATAGACCCTAATGAAGTCAGTGTAACCGTAGAATAATTAAAAAACCGATTGCTAAGCCTTTTTGGTTTGCAATCGGTTTTTTGACAAGGACAGGGATTACCCCATAAGATGTTATGGGTGATAATTATGGTTGAAGGTATTTTTATAATTTTAACTCTTGTTTTTTGCGTTTTTGGAGTAGTCTTTTTTATTCAGCAGTTGGCTCTGCTAATTGCATCGCCGGCTATCAGCAACAGGGCGTATTTAGTATTTTTAAGCGGTGAGGCTGCCGATGTTGAGCTTGAGCTTGCCATTAACACTTTAAGCTGGAGCAAGGCATTTAGAAAAACCAACGCTTTCGCGGTTGATTTTGGGCTAACTGATGATATGCGAAAAAAGTGTATTGAGCTAGCAAAAAACAGTCGATTTATATTTATTGATAAAAAAGATTTGAGCAAAATTGTAGGATAAATTTTTAAAAAAGGAGGGCGAAAAATGAATGAAGAATTAAGAGAAATTATAGCGGGAACCGTAAAAAATATTGTTTTTCGCTCTGCCGATACAGGTTGGACTGTTTTAGAATTAGAACTGGACGGCTACTGCGACACCGTTGTCGGAAAGCTGGATGGCATAGCCGTTGGCGATGTTGTTGAAATAACGGGCAGATATGTTGTTCATGAAATTTATGGGCAGCAATTTAAGGCCGATTATTATGTTAAAACCTTGCCCAAAGGAAGCGCAGGGATAATGCGCTATCTTTCATCAGGCGTTATAAAGGGGATAGGACCCGTAACCGCTAAAAAAATTGTTCGCGAGTTTGGGGATAAAACCTTTGAAATTATGGAATCGGAGCCCGAAAAGCTTGCAACTGTTAAGGGTATAAATTTAAAAAGGGCTTTCGAGATAAGCAAAGAAATATCAGGCAAAAAATCATTGAGAGAGCTTTGCTTAAGGCTTTCTAAATTCGGACTTACTCCCGATGATGCGGTAACCATTTTTTCTGTTCTTGGTGAAAATTCGGCCGAAATGATTGAGCAGAACCCTTATATTCTTTGCAGAACAGAACTCGGCTTTGATTTTTCCAAAATAGATGAAATGGCATTGGGCCTCGATTTTTCGGAGGACTCGACCGATAGAATCGCGGCGGGCATAAACTATGTTATCCGCCATAACCTTTTAAACGGGCATACCTGCTTGCCTAAGAAAAAAGTGATTTCAGTTTCAAGAGAACTGCTTTCAGTAACAGAGCCTGAGATTGATGATGCTGTAGAGCTTCTCGTATATTCAAAAGAAATTGAACGCATTTTCATAGAAAACGAGGAGTTTTTAGCGCCGAACGATATTTTTGGCTACGAAAATTACATATCAAACAGATTAAAGGTAGAATTATCGTTATCAAAAAAAGAAAAACCCGTTATAGAGGCTGAGATTAAAAATGCTCAAGGAAAATTAGGTATTGAACTTGAGGAACTCCAAAAAGAGGCGGTTTTTGCGGCCGTTAATAACGGAATATTCATTTTAACGGGCGGTCCCGGAACAGGTAAGACCACTACCATTAAAAGCATTATTGAGATATTTTTAAACAGAAATATGAAGGTCGCTTTAGCGGCGCCAACGGGCAGAGCTGCAAAAAGAATGTCGGAATTAACCGGCAAAGATGCCAAGACCATCCACCGACTGCTTGAGGTTGGAACCTCTGATGACGGCAAAAGCCATATTTTTGTCCGTAATGAACGCAATCCCTTAGATGCCGATGTTATCATTATCGATGAAATGTCAATGGTTGATGTTGCGCTTTTCCAGGCGCTTTTAAAGGCGGCAAAAATGGGAACCCATTTTGTTCTCGTCGGCGATTCTGATCAGTTGCCGAGTGTTGGTGCAGGTAACGTTTTAAAGGACCTCATTGATTCGGGAATTTTCAAGGTTATATGCCTTAAGAAAGTTTTCCGTCAGGCGTTAGAGAGCGATATTATCGTTAATGCTCACAGAATCATAAACGGCCAGGAAATAGTTATTGATAAAAGCCATGGCGATTTCTTCTTGTTGCCCGAAATGTCGGTCTATAGCGCGCAAAAAACGGTTATTGATCTTTGTTGCAGGCGATTGCCCCAAGCTTACGGCTTCAATCCGCAGGATGATATTCAGATACTTTGTCCCTCAAAGAAAATGGAGCTTGGCACCGTTAATATAAATAATCTTATGCAAGCAAAGCTTAATCCCTCGAGCGAGGATAAACCCGAAATTGCTTTCAGAGGCTTTGTTTTAAGGCTTGGCGATAAGGTTATGCAGATTAAGAACAATTATGATATAATCTGGACCGATGACGAAGGAAATATGGGTAGCGGCGTTTTTAACGGCGATGTTGGAACCTTAGAGGAAATCGATGTTGTATCACGGGTTGCAAAGGTTCGGTTTATGGATAAGGTGGCCGAATATATTGGCGACCAGATAGGGCAATTAGAATTAGCTTATGCCGTAACTGTTCATAAAAGCCAAGGAAGCGAGTTCGATTGCGTTGTTTTGCCTTTGCTTGATTTTCCTTTCCCGTTGAAATACAGGAATCTCCTTTATACCGCGGTAACAAGAGCAAAAAAGCTGCTTATAGTAGTAGGAAGTAAAAATGTTTTGGAGCAAATGGCGTTAAACGATAGAAAAACTCTCCGCTATACCGCTTTAAAGGCATTGTTGGGTTAAAATATGAGTATTTTAAATAAAATCAGTCGGTTCTTCTTTCCTTTAAGGTGTGCGTTTTGTGGTGACTTAAGCTCCGAGTCTTTAGTATGCGAGGAATGCTTAAAGCAGATACCCGAATGCGAGATATTGGGTGAAACCTGCTTAAAATGCGGTAATGCTAAGGAAAGATGCGAGTGTCGCAGGGTCAACTATCTTTTTAACGGTATTTCGGCAGTTTATTATAATATCGGCATCGCTAAAGAGGGCGTTTATGGCCTTAAAATGGCTAATCGTCCCTTTGCGGCTAAATATTTTGGTGAAAGAATGGCCAAGAGCTTTAGCGATAAGTTTGATGTTAAGCCGGATGTTGTTTGCTCGGTGCCTTGCTCTGAAAAGGTGCTGAAAGAAAGAGGCTATAACCATGCCGAGCTGTTAGCAAAAGCCGTTGCTAAAAGTCTTTCTTTAAAGTATAACGGCAAAATTTTAAAGAAAATTAAAAATAACAAAGCTCAGCATACTCTGACTGCCGCGGAAAGACGGCGCAATGTTAAAGGCGTTTATAGAGTTACCGCAAGCCTTGAGGGTAAAACCGTTTTGCTCGTTGACGATATTAAAACAACGGGCAGCACTTTAAATGAATGTGCAAAGCAGTTAAGGCTTAAAGGTGCTAAAGAAGTTTATTGCGCTGTGGCACTAATTTCAAATATGTCTTGTAAAGACGGAAAAAATAAAATATAATAATTATGAACAGTTAGTTTAGCAAACAAGAAGGAGACTTTATATGCCAATAGATGTTGCCATAGATTTCGGAACCTATAAAACTGTTATATATTCGGGCAATAAAGTTGTGCTGGAACAACCAACCGCTGCAGCGGTTGATAGTGAAACCTGGGAGCCCATTTGCTTTGGTGACCGCGCCCGTTCTATGATTGGAAGAACCTCAGAAAACATTGAAACAGTTTTTCCTATTCAGCATGGGATGATTGCCGATTATGATATTGCTGAGCAGATGCTTACTGATTATATGGATAAATCCTTCGGTAAAAAGCTTATAAAGCCGAGGGTTATTGTTGCTATGCCGGGCGGAGCAACCTCGATTCAAAGGCGCTCGGTTGCAAATGCTATTGCAAAGGCGGGTGGCAGAAGGGTTCAGGTTATCGATTCTGCAGTTGCCGCTGCGCTCGGAATGGGCATTGAGTTTACAAGACCTGAGGGTAGAATGGTGGTTGATATAGGAGCCGGCGTTACCGATATTGCAACTCTTTCCTCGGGTGGAATAGTTCAATGCGATTCTGCACCTATTGGCTCGCTTGATTTTGATGATGTAATAATCAAGTATGTAAAAAAAGAGTTCAATATACTTATCGGTAGTCTTACCGCAGAGGAAATCAAAAAGCAGATTGGCTCGGTTATGCCGAGGCAAAATCAGGTTGTTATAACCGCAAAGGGAAGAAACCTTTTTTCCGGTTTGCCTCAGCTTTTTGAAATTTCAGCTTCGGACGTTTATTCCGCTATGCAGGATACGGCGCTTTCTATTTGCAATTGCGTAAAAAGTGTTGTTGAAAAAACCCCGCCCGATATTATATCCGATGTTTTATCCGATGCGGTTTATCTCTCGGGTAACGGCGCTTTGGTTAATGGAATGGCAGAGCTTTTATCCGAGTATTTAAAAACTGAGATAAGAACCTATCATGATGCAGGCTATGCTGTTGCAAAGGGCGCGTTTATGGCGCTGAAATACCCCGATTTGCTCAATAATATTGATTATCAGCTCCGCAATATAAATGACCTTATAGTTGAATTATAATTTTCTAAAACCTAAGCGTTCGCCCACGCCCCATAGGGGATTTTGTTAGAGAAACAAATACTTACCTATGGGGCGTGAGCGTTATGTCTCTGGTTTTCGGTTTAAATAGGGAATTTCAGGGAATACTATCTTTAAATTTATAAAGGAGGTTTTTTCTATGGAATTTCAAGAAAGCAGAACTTTTGCTAATTTAATGGCGGCATTTGCAGGTGAGGCGCAGGCTAGGAATAAATACACCTATTATGCCGAAAAGGCAAAAAAAGAGGGTTATATTCAGATAGGCAGAATTTTCGAGGAAACTGCCAAAAACGAGCTTGAACATGCAGAAATTTGGTTTAAGTATATAAAGGGCGGCAGTATTCCCTCAACACTCGAAAATTTAGAGGATGCCGCAGCGGGCGAGTGGTATGAATTCAGCGATATGTATAAAGGCTTTGCAGAAACGGCTAAGGAGGAGGGCTATCTAGAGCTGGAAACCCTTTTTAATTTGGTTGCAAAGATAGAAAAAGAGCATCATGACCGCTTTGAAAAACTTAAGAGTAATATGGAAAATAAAGAGCTCTTTGAAAGAAAAGAGGTTAAGGTTTGGATATGCCTTAATTGCGGTAATGTTTATGTTGGCGAAAAGGCCCCCGAGGTGTGCCCTGTATGCAAAAAACCGCAGGGATATTTTGAAATTAAAGCAGATAATTATTGATTTTTAAATCATTAAGAAAAAATACTTGCATTTTGCATTTTGTTGTGGTATTATACTTTAGCATTTGATTTCATCGGTTTCCTTGGCCGATGGGTTTGATGCCGTTTAACGACACCAAAGCGGGCAGTCCTCTGCTTTACCGTGCGAGTCGGTTTAAAATAAAAGCAAGAATGTCTGGAACAAATATTAAGGAGGAAATTATAATGGATTTCGTTAAAGAAATTTCTGCCGGAATGCTTAAGGCTGAAGTACCTGAGATTAAAATCGGTAGCACTGTTCGCGTTCATGTTCGTATCACTGAAGGCGATAAGTCAAGAATTCAGATTTTTGAGGGAACTGTTATTGCAAAAAATAACAGCGGTATTGCAGAGACCTTCACCGTTCGCCGCATTTCTTACGGCGTAGGCGTAGAGCGTGTTTTCCCTGTGCATTCTCCGAATGTTGCTAAGGTTGAAACCATTAGAACCGGTAAGGTTCGCAGAGCAAAACTTTACTATCTCCGTGACAGAGTTGGTAAGGCTGCAAAAGTTAAAGAGCAGATTTAATTCCAAAAAACCCGAATGCTTCGGCATTCGGGTTTTTATTTTGCTGTTTAGCCTTGTAATTTTAAAGAATATATAATATAATATTATGAAATATTTTGAATTTTGTAAGGCGGTTTTATGATGAGCGACTTTGAGCAGAATAAAGTCAGCACAAAAAAAGTTAAAGAAACGCGTTCGCTCTGGAAAGAGGTTTTTGATTGGGTTGATTGCGCGGTTGTAACTATTATCTGCGTGATTTTGTTATTTACCTTTGTTTTCCGTCAGGTTCAGATTGACGGTTCATCAATGAGCCACACCTTGGAGCATGGGGACAGGATTATTATTTCAAACATTTTTTATACCCCTAAAAAAGGTGATGTTGTCGTTGTATCGAGCGAGATTTATGATAATGTTCCCATAATTAAAAGAGTTATTGCAACCGAAGGGCAGTGGATAAGCATTACCGGCGGCAAGGTCTATGTTGGCGAATCAACCGATGCCATGGAGGCTCTGCAGGAGGTATATATCGGAGAAATGCAGACCGAGGAGCTTGTTGCAGGCGGTTTTTACGGTGTGCAGGAGTATCCTTTGCAGGTGCCTGAGGGCAAGGTGTTTTTGCTTGGTGATAACCGCGCCGTTTCGCTTGACAGCAGAACAACTGCGATAGGACTTGTTGATGTCAGGCATATTGTTGGAAAAGCTATTTGCCGCGTTTATCCCTTTAATAAAATCGGCTCAATTCTTGGAGATTAAAATATGAGTGAAGTTCAGAATATTCAATGGTTCCCCGGTCATATGAAAAAAACAGAGCGTCAGATAACGAATAGTCTGCCGCTTTGTGATGCTGTTGCCGAAATCGTTGATGCCAGAATACCTCGAAGCAGCCGTAATCCCGAGTTGTCATCGCTAATAGAGGGCAAGCCGAGGATAGTTTTGCTTAATAAATGCGATATTGCCGACAGTAGGGCAACTAACAGATGGATTCGTCATTTTGCTGATAACGGTATTCTTGCCATTCCGCTTGACTGCAGAAGCGGCAAGGGTGTTGAAAATTTTATAGCTTCGGTAAAAACGCTTTTAAAGGATAAGCTGGAGGCTTACGATAAAAAAGGAATGGTTGGAAAGCCATTAAGAGTTATGATTGTTGGCGTTCCAAACGTTGGTAAATCATCCTTTATAAACAGAATGTCTAAAATGTCTAAAGCTATGGTTGCCGACCGCCCGGGTGTTACAAGGGGCAACCAATGGTTTAAAATCGATGACCGACTTGAACTGCTTGATACTCCAGGTGTCTTGTGGCCTAAATTTGAGGATGCATCGGTTGGCGAGCATCTTGCCTTTACAGGCGCCGTTAAAGATGGTGTTATTGATATAGAACTTTTAGCAATGAGGCTTTTAGAGGTCTTAAAGCAGGGCTATCCCGAGCTTTTGGAGTCCAGATATAAAATTGACCCCGAGCAGTTCGATGATTTTTACGATATGCTTACAGCGGTTGGTAAAAAGCGCGGAATGATGATAAAGGGCGGAGAGGTTGATACTGAACGCGCCGCAATAATGCTGCTCGATGAGTATAGAGGCGGAAGGTTAGGCAACTTAACGCTCGAATATCCGGAGGAATAAAAATGCCCGATTATTCTTATGAAAAAAGCGCCGCATTAAAAGGTTTTAAATATGTCTGCGGTGTTGATGAGGCAGGCCGTGGACCTCTTGCAGGTCCGGTTTTTGCGGCGGCAGTAATATTGCCCGAGGATTTGGAAATTAAGGGGCTTAACGATTCCAAAAAGATTTCCGAAAAGAAAAGAGAAGAGCTCTTCGAGGTTATAAAAGAAAAAGCAATCAGTTATAGTGTTGCTTTAGCAAGTGTAGAGGAAATTGAACAGTTTAATATTTTAGAGGCAACCTATTTAGCAATGAATCGCGCAATTCAAGGGCTTAATATCCCTGCAGACTATGCGCTGATAGACGGTAACAGAACACCCCGAGATATTAAAATACCCTGCGAAACCGTTATAAAAGGTGATGCAAAATCCTGCTCTGTTGCGGCGGCATCAATTCTTGCCAAGGTTTCAAGGGATAGATTGCTTTTAGAATATGATGAACAGTATCCCGAATATGAATTTAAAAACCATAAGGGCTACGGAACAGCCGCTCATTACGAGGCGGTTAAAAAGTATGGTCTTTGTCCTGTTCATCGTCCGAGCTTTTTCAAAAAGTTCTTTGGTGAAAAGTAATGGGTAAGGCGAAGCAAACAGGGGATTTGGGCGAAAAAGCGGTTGCTGACTTTATTGCAAGCAAGGGCTATATAATTTCCGCAATGAACTACCGAACCAAATTCGGCGAGATTGATATAATAGCTGAAAACAATGAGCGAATTTTGTTTGTTGAGGTTAAAACGCGTTCAGAAAACCGCATTATTGAACCCTATGAATTTGTTGACCCGATAAAGCAGAATAAATTATTTGTTACCGCAAATATTTATCTTAAAAATAATGGAATCGACCTGCAACCGAGGTTTGATGTTGCATCGGTTATAAAGGATAAGGACGGCAAAATACATATTAAATACTTTAAAAATGCTTTTGGAGCTGATTCTTTTGAGAATTTTCGATCTTCATTGTGACACCTTGACCGAAATTTGTGACAAAAAGCTTTCTTTTAAAAATAACAAAACCGCCGTTAATTCTTTAGCACTTGATGTGTTTAGAGAATCAATGATTCAGTATGCGGTTTGGTTCAAAAGCGATGAAAAAGAGCCCTTCTTAAGATTTGAACGAGTTTTAGAATATGCAAGGCCTCAACTGCAAAATTGTCTGACAAAACGGCATTTGTTTTCATTAGAAAACGGCTGGTTTTTAAAAACAGAAAAGGATGTCGAGGCTTTATATAAAGCTGGTGTTGTTTCAGCAACGCTTACCTGGAACTATGATAATGCTTTGGCAGGCGGCGCGTTGGACAACGGAGGCTTAACGCCGTTAGGTAAAGATATTATAAAAGCTTTTAACCGCTACAATATAGCGCTTGATTTGGCTCATTTGAATAAAGAAAGCTTTTTTGCAGCGGCTGAGCTTGCGGATAGGGTGCTGTGCAGTCATACTGGACTTAAAGCCCTTATAAGCCATAAAAGAAATATAACCGACGAGCAGGTTATGTATATAAGCTCTCGTAAAGGAATTATCGGCCTTTCGGTTTATCCCGTTTTTATTGGTAAAGATGTTAAAGAGGGCTTTTCAGATGCGATAGAGCATCTCAATTCTTTAGGCTGTGAAGATATTGTTGCTTTCGGAAGCGACTTTGACGGGGCTGAAATGACCGAAATAAGCACTATTCCCGACTGCCTTACTCTCAACAGCTATTTGGAAGAAAAATTTGGAAAAAGCTTGGTAAAAAAAGTTTTTTGGGATAATGCAAAAAGTTTTTTTGACAAATCGTCATAAAAGATGTAAAATGAGCAAAAATTGCTCAAACGGAGGAGTAAACGATGTTTTATAAAAGCACAAGAAATTCTAATGTTAAGGTTACTGCCGCTGAGGCTATCTCAAAGGGCATTTCGGATGACGGCGGATTGTTTGTCCCCGAGTATATCCCGACCTTCTCTAAAGAGGATTTCAATGAGCTGAAAACCCTTGATTACATAGGAATTGCAAAAAAGGTTTTGGAGCGCTATCTCGATGATTTTACCGAGGAAGAGCTTGATTACTGCTTAAAAGGCGCATATAGCGGCACTTTTGATGACGATGAGCCCGCGCCTTTATATAAATTAGAAAACGGCAAATACATACTTGAACTCTGGCATGGACCGACCTGCGCTTTTAAAGACTTGGCGCTTCAGCTTTTGCCTTATTTGCTCACAACCTCCGCTAAAAAGGTCAATAAAGGCAAAGCAGTTATTCTTGTTGCAACCTCGGGAGATACCGGTAAGGCAGCTTTAGAGGGCTTCTGTGATGTGGAAAACACGGAGATTATGGTTTTCTATCCTAACAATGGCGTCAGCCCTATGCAGAAATTGCAGATGGATACCCAGAAGGGTAAAAATGTATTCGTTTGCGCTATAAACGGTAATTTTGACGATGCTCAGAGTAGCGTGAAGACCATTTTTACCGATACTAAAACCAAGGAAATTTTAAAGCAGAACGGTATGGAGTTCTCCAGCGCCAACTCTATAAACTGGGGTCGTTTAGTTCCGCAGATAGTTTATTATGTTGCTTCTTACTGCAACCTTTTAAAAGATGGTGCAGACCTTAGCGACGGCTTTGATATCGTTGTTCCTACAGGTAACTTCGGTAATATTCTTGCCGCATATTATGCTAAAGAGATGGGCGTTCCTGTTCGCCGATTAGTTTGTGCATCTAATGCAAACAATGTTCTTACCGATTTTATTAAAACAGGTAAATATGACCGCAACCGCGAGTTCTTTACTTCGGTTTCTCCCTCAATGGATATTCTTATTTCAAGCAACCTTGAGAGAATGGTTTATCATCTGCTCGGTAATGATGCCCAAGTAAGCGCCGCTTACCAGAAATCGCTTTCAGAAAATGGCGAATATTCAGTAAGCAGCGAGGTTTTAGAAAAACTGCAGGCTCTTTATTTCGGCGGTTGCTGCGATGATGAGAAAACCTTGGAAACCATTAAAGCAGTTTATGATAAGTATAACTACCTTTGCGATACTCATACTGCAGTAGCAGTGGCGGTTGCAGAGGAATATTTGGCTACTGAGGGTAACAACCGTCCTGTAGTAATTGCCTCAACCGCAAGCCCCTACAAGTTTGCGGCATCGGTATTAAAGGCTATTGAGCCTTCAAAATGCTCAGACGATGAGTTTTTGATGGTAAAAGAACTTTCGGCAATTACCAAAACAAAGGTTCCAAAGCCTATTATGAATCTCAGCTCTGCTACTGTCCGCTTTAACAATGTTTGCGAGAAAAAGGACATCAAATCGGTAGTTCTTAAAAACCTCGGTCTTTAATAAAATGATAAAAAGCCGGGTGGTTTCTCACCCGGCTTTTTATCAGAATTTCTTCTCGAAGGTATCACAAGCAGTGTCGTTGCTGTTCTGTGCGCTCATGGGGCCAACCTTGATGGAGCCTGCGGCGCAGCAGTTGTCTTCGGTATGGTATCTGCAGTTTGAAACCTCGCATTTGATACCGCAAATCTTAGAATTGCATTTTGAATCCATTTCTTAATCTCCTTTTTTATATTAGGCGGATTATTCCGTCGAGAATATTATGTGCAAAATAATAAAAATTTATTATAAGAGGCTCTTAGATGTCATTATATACTATTTCCGACCTTCATTTATCCCTATCGACCGATAAACCGATGGATATTTTTTATGGTTGGGATAATTATCTCCAACAATTAAAAACTAACTGGAAACGAGTTATAACTCCCGAGGATACAGTTATTATCCCCGGTGATATTTCATGGGCTATGAAGCTGGAGGATAGTTTAGAGGATTTTAAGTTTATAGATGCTCTGCCCGGTAAAAAAATCATTTTAAAGGGCAACCATGATTTATGGTGGAGCAGTATGAAAAAGCTCAACGAATTTTTCCATAAAAACGGCATTAAAACCGTAACCGCGCTTTTCAATAATCATATTGAGTGTGAGGGCAAAGCAATTTGCGGAAGCAGAGGCTGGTATCCCTCAGAGGCTAATGATGATAAAAAGATAATTTTGCGCGAAGCAGGACGGTTGAAGGCTTCTATTTCATCTGCAAAAAAGGCGGGACTTGAACCTATAGTATTTATGCATTATCCGCCTGTAACGGCCGATTCGGTCTGTAGAGAGCTTATCGATGTCTTAAAAGAAGAAAAAATCAGCTTAGTTTATCACGGTCATATTCACGGTGCAGGACTTCATAATGCAGTCGAAAATTTTGAAAATATCGCATTTAAATTAGTTTCCTGCGATTGTATATCCTTTACCCCCTACAAAATTTGACAATTTTGAGCCTCAAATTTTGCAAATATATGGGAAAATGTAAAAAAATTAAAATATATAAAAATATTTTAAGAAAAGTATGGAAAAATTTCTCACAATGTGTTATAGTGTTTTGAGAATTTTTTGGAGGTAGTAAAATGCTTAAGGAATTCAGTAAAAAAGAAACTAACCGCTATGAGTTAGTAATAACTGTCGGTGCAGAGGAGTTCAAGGCTGCTGTTGATACTGCATACCGTCAGAATGCAAAGAAAATCAATATCCCCGGATTCAGAAAGGGTAAGGCTCCCAAGAGTATTATCGAGAAATACTATGGCGAATCCGTATTTTATGAGGATGCGCTTAACATACTTTATCCTTCGGCTGTTGAGGCTGCAATCGCAGAGTCTAAGCTTGATTATGTTGATGATAAGATTGATTTTGACCTCGTTTCTATCGATAAGGAAACCGGCGTTGAATTCAAAGTCGTTATCACTGTTAAGCCTGAGGTTGCAATCAAGGGCTATAAGGGTCTTAAGGTAGAAAAGGTTAAGGCAGCAGTTACCGCTGATGAAATCAATAAAGAGGTTGCCGCAGTTGCAGAGAGAAATGCAAGAATGATTACCGTTGAAGACCGCGCAGCAAAGTTGGACGATACCGTTGTTATCGACTTTGAAGGCTTTGTTGATGGCGTTGCTTTCGAGGGCGGCAAGGGCGATTCTTATTCATTAGGTCTTGGCTCGGGTTCGTTTATCCCCGGCTTTGAGGATCAGATTGTTGGCCATAACGCAGGCGAAGAGTTTGATGTTAATGTAACCTTCCCTGAAGAGTATCAGGCGAAAGAGCTTGCAGGTAAGGCAGCAGTATTCAAGGTTAAGCTTAACGAGATTAAGGTTAAAGAGCTTCCTAGTATTGATGATGAGTTCGCTAAGGATGTCAGCGAATTCGATACATTGAAGGATTATAAGGCTGACCTTAAGAAGAAGGCTCTTGAGAGAAAAGAGAAACAGTCTGATGCTGATGTTGAAAACTCACTTGTTGAGCAGCTTATCGGTCTTGTAAAGGCTGAGATTCCTGCCGCTATGATTGAGCGCAGAGCAGAGCAGAGCGTTGAAGATTTTGCTTACAGACTTCAGGCTCAGGGTATGGATATCAAAACCTACCTTAAGTATATGGGCGGCAGCATCGAGGATTTCAAAAACACCTTTATGCCGCAGGCTGAGAATCAGGTTAAAATCCGTCTTGCACTTGAGAAGATTGCCGAGCTTGAGAAACTTGCTCCTACTGAGGAAGATATCAATGCTGAGTATGAGAAGTTCGCTAAGGATTATAATATGGAAGTTGAGAAGATTAAGGCTTCTATTCCTGAAACCGAGCTTGTTAAGGATTTAGCAGTAAGCAAGGCAATGGATTTCGTTAAGGCTAACGCTGAAATCACCGTTGTTGACAAGAAAACTGAGAAAGCAGAGGCAGAAAAGAAGCCTGCAGCTCAGAAGACCACTTCGGCTGCAAAGAAAACAACCTCAACTGCTGCAAAGAAAACCGCAGAAAAGGCTGAAACTGCAGAGAAGAAACCTGCTGCAAAGAAGACCGCATCTACTGCTAAGAAATCTACCTCTACTACTGCAAAGAAAACAGCTTCTACCGCAGCAAAGAAGACCACTTCAACTGCAAAGAAGACCGCTAAGAAGGATGCAGAATAATTAAAATTTTGCAAATTCTTGTTTATAACTCAAAACTTATCAGCATACTATTTTTTGTGGTGTGCCAAGGTTAGTTAGCATTGCGGCAGAATCCACAAAGGTTCTGCCGCATTATGTTTTTTATTAAAAAGTGAAAGTTAAAAAGGAGAATACTTATGAGTTTAGTTCCAATGGTTGTTGAACAGACCGGCGCAGGCGAGCGCTCCTATGATATTTTTTCAAGATTGCTTAACGACCGCATCGTTATGCTCTGCGACCAGGTAAACGATGCAACCGCAAGCCTGGTTATTGCACAGATGCTTTATTTAGAGGGTAAGGACCCCGATAAAGATATTTATTTCTATATCAATAGCCCGGGCGGAAGCGTTTCGGCAGGTCTGGCTATCTATGATACTATGAATTACATCAAATGTGATGTTTCAACAATTTGTATGGGTATGGCGGCATCTATGGGCGCATTCTTGCTCTCGTCAGGTGCTAAGGGTAAGAGAATGGCTCTTCCCAATAGCGAGATTATGATTCATCAGCCTTTAGGTCAGGCAGAGGGTCAGGCAACAGATATTCTTATCCATGCAAAGCATATTGAGCAGACAAGAGAAAAGCTCAACCAAATTTTAGCTGAGAATACAGGCAAGCCAATTGAAACCATCCGCCTTGACACAGAGCGTGACAATTTTATGTCGGCAAAAGAGGCTATGGAATACGGTCTTGTAGATAAGGTTATTGATAAAAGATAATAACGCTTAGAACGGAGAGTAGAATGTCTAATTCAAACAATAAGGAAATGGCGGTCTGCAGCTTTTGCGGCAGAAGCGAGAGCGAGGTTGACCGTCTTATAGCAGGCAACGGCGTTTTTATCTGCGATGAATGTATTGATATATGTCATTCATTGTTGCTTGAAAGCGGTGCAGGTTCTTCAGCGAGAAAAAAGGCTAAGTCTAAAAGACCGCCTGCAGATTTTAAACTACCAACCCCTGAGGAAATAAAGAGCCATCTTGATGAGTATGTTATCGGTCAGGATGATGCTAAAAAGACTCTGAGCGTTGCAGTTTATAATCATTATAAAAGGATTTTCTTTTCAGAAAAAAGCGATGTTGAACTCCAAAAGAGTAATGTACTCATGTTGGGCCCTACCGGTGTTGGTAAAACCTTGCTCGCACAAACTCTTGCGCGTTTTCTTGATGTTCCGATTGCTATTGCAGATGCAACAACTCTCACTGAAGCAGGCTATGTTGGCGAGGATGTTGAAAATATCCTTTTAAGGCTTATTCAGGCGGCAGACTTCGATATTGAAAAGGCAGAGCGCGGAATTATCTATGTTGACGAAATAGATAAGATTTCAAGGAAATCGGAAAACGCTTCCATAACCCGCGATGTTAGCGGCGAGGGAGTTCAGCAGGCCTTGCTTAAAATATTAGAGGGAACTGTTTCTAATGTTCCTCCTCAGGGTGGAAGAAAACATCCTCAACAAGAGTTCATTCAGATAAATACCGCTAATATTCTTTTTATCTGTGCAGGTGCTTTTGACGGCATTGAAAAAATTGTCAAAAAGCGTATGGGTGAGGGAACAATCGGCTTTGGCGGAGATATAAAATCGGTCATAAAAGAGGGAGAAACCGATGTTTCGGCCCAAGTTATTCATCATGACCTTGTAAAATTTGGTCTTATCCCTGAACTTGTGGGCCGTTTGCCTGTTATAGCATGTCTTGATAATATGACCGAGCAAACGCTTTACAGAATTATGGTTGAGCCTAAAAACTCGGTTATAAAGCAGTATCAGGAACTCTTCAGAATGGATGGTATTGAACTCAAATTCGAAGAAGCAGCACTCCGCAAAATTGCTGAAATAACCATTGATAGAAAAACAGGCGCCAGAGGTTTGCGCTCAATAATAGAGGGTATTTTAAGAGATGTAATGTTTGATTCTCCTTCTGATAAAACTATAGTAAGGGCCATCGTTACTGCCGATACCGTAATGGGAGGAGAGTTGGTAATCGAGCGCGATCCTGAGCGTGAAAAAAAGCTTAAAGAAGCAAAGATGAAGGAAATTGATATACCGGTCGCATAAAAGCATTGGCCTTTAAGTATAATTTGAAGATAGTTGATTTGTAAAAACTAAACAAAAATTATGAAAAATGCTATTTTATTTGACATTTTTGTCAAAATAGGGTATAATAAAATCCCTAATTTATGAAAGTGGTGAGATTATGCCCGAGTTCGTCATTAGTAGTGACCGTGAATCAATGATAGCGGAACTTGTAGCGAGGCTCCCGTTTCTTCGCAAAAAGGCAAAACTATCACAGCGCCAGTTCGGCGAAAATATTGGAAAGAGTAGGCAGAAAATATCTGATATCGAGCGCAAAACCGCTCCAATGGGTTGGGATACTTATCTCGCTGCCTGCACTGTGCTTGAAATGCTTGGCGCTTTCAGTGAATCTGAGGATGCATGGTATTTTGAAGCTAAGAAAAAATGGTTCTAAATTATAAAGCCTTTGGGTTATAACCCAAAGGCTTTTTTCTTTTATTGACAAATATTATATTTGTGTTATACTTTTAAAAATGAGAACAGTTCTCAATTTGCTTTGAAGGTGATGGCTTGAAACGCGAGTATAACACTGAGCAGAAACGTAGGATAACTGAGTTTTTAAAGGAAAATTCCGCTAGGCATTGGTCTGCCTCTGAGATTGCTGCAGCGGTTTGCGATGAGCATTTAGGGAAAAGTACCGTTTACCGCCTTATATCAAAACTTTTTGAGTCAGGAATTATCAGAAGATTTGAAACCGCAGGGAGTAAGAGCTTTGTTTATCAGTATGCAGGTGAAAATTCTGACTGTGATAGCCATTTCCATTTAAAATGCGTTAAGTGCGGAAGGCTTGTGCATATGCATTGTCATGAACTTGTTGCGGTTAAAGAACATATTATTGATGAGCATAATTTTATAATTGGTTCTAAAAGAGCAATTTTATATGGTGAATGCACTGATTGTGCGATTGAAAGTAAGGCGGAAAAATGAAAAAATTGGTCTGTTTTGCTTTAGCCGCGCTGCTGTGCTTTTCAGTATGCGGTTGTTCTAAAAATGAAACCGATAATCGTTTAAAGGTTGTTTGCACTATATTTCCGCAATTTGATTTTGTTCGCGAGATTGCAGGAAATTTGGTTGATGCCGAAATGCTTCTGCCTTTTTCGGTTGAGAGCCACGATTTCAGTTTTGACAGCCTTACTGTTGCAGATTTAAAGAAAATTGCATCTAGTGACCTTTTTATTTATATCGGCGGGCCGTCGGATAAGGATTGGGTAGAGGAGCTTAAAAGCTCAGTTAAAAGCGATAAAACCCAGTATCTGCCGATAATAGATGCAACAGACGTTTTAAAGGAGTCGTTATCGGGAAGTATGGAGCATACCTATAATGACCACGACCATCCAGAAACAGAAAATATTGATGAGCATATCTGGACCTCGCCAAAAAGGGCTATAGAAATTGTTGATTTTATATGTGCCAAGCTTTGCAAATTGGACCAAGAAAACAGCGCAGCATATCAAAAAAACACCCAAGCCTATAAGCAAAAACTGGCCGAAGCGGATAATGAACTCTCAAAAATACAAGGCAGTTCAAAGAAACTGATTTTTGCTGATAGATTTGCATTCAGATATCTTTGTTATGACTATAATATTTCTTATGATGCGGCATTTTTAGGCTGTTCAGCCGCTATTGATCCTTCGGTGTCGCAAATAGCTTCGCTTACAAAAAGTGCCAGGAATTCTGATGCAAACACAATATTTTACCTTGAAAATTCTAACCCTGCGTTTGCAAAAAATATTGCAGAAGCAGTAGGCGCTGAAACCCAAATGCTTCATTCGGCGCATACTGTTTCTAAAAATGAATTTGAGAACGGAATATCCTTTATTTCAATTTTAAACATCAATATTTCTAAAATTTCGGAGGCTTTAAAGGCAGAATGATAACCGTTAAGGATTTAACCCTCGCTTATGAGGGGAAAATTGTCATTTCTAATTTAAGCTTTAATGCAAAAAAAGGCGATTACCTTTGCATTGTTGGCGAAAATGGGAGCGGCAAAACAACTCTTATGAAAAGCATTATCGGGCAAGTAAAGTATATCGGCGGCAGCATTAGTTGCGCAAAAGATATAAAAGGTTTTGGATACCTTGCTCAACAAAATGTTATAAAAAAGGATTTTCCTGCCTCGGTTAAAGAGGTTGTGCTTTCCGGCCTTGTTAATAAAAGCGGAGCATTTTATTCAAAAAGCCAAAAAGAAGAAGCATTGAAAAATTTAAAACTTTTCAAAATAGAGCATTTAGCAAACAAGTCTTTTTGTGAGCTTTCGGGCGGCCAACAACAGAGGGTTTTACTGGCAAGGTCGCTTACTGCATCAAATGGGCTTCTTTTGCTTGATGAGCCCGCTTCGGCCCTGGACCCTGTTGCCGCAGAAGAACTTTATGAAATTATAAGTTCCCTTAATTCGAGTGGTGTTACGATTATAATGGTATCTCATGATATTTCTGCCGCTTTAAAATATGCCAAAAACATTTTGCATCTTTCGAACAATGGATATTTCTTCGGAAGTGTGGAGGAATATAAAAAATCTGAGTTCGCCACTTTGTTTAATAAAGGAGGCAAACTATGAGTTTATATTTTGATTTTTCGGTTTTTAGCGGCCAGTATTTTTCGATTACTGTGCTTGTTTTTGCCGCGGTGGTAGGTATTTTCACGGCTATTTGCGCCGCACTGTTGGGTGTTAGCCTCGTGCTCAAGCGCTATTCAATGATAGGCGATGGGCTTTCCCATGTTGGCTTTTTTGCTTTAGCGTTAGCGGCAATGATGGGAGTTTCTAACGAGAAAACCGTTTATGTAACAGTCCCTGTTGTTATAATATCCGCGTTTTTATTGATGAAAATGAGCGAAAGTCAAAAGATAAAAGGAGATTCAGCTATAGCGCTTGTTTCAACCGGCGCGGTGGCTTTGGGTTATATACTTTTCAGTATTGCAAAATCGGGAGCAGGGGATATTTGCGCGGGGCTTTTCGGCGCTTCAATTTTAACTGTTGGTAAAGAGGATTTATTGCTTTGCATAGTTTTGTCGTTTATAGTTTTGATAACCTATATACTGTTTTATAATAAGATTTTCTCTGTAACCTTTGATGAGGCTTTTTCTTCTGCGGCAGGCGTTTCTGTCAGGGCGGCAAATCTTGCTCTCGCTGTTTTGACCGCTATAACAGTTGTTGCAGGAATGAAGCTTATAGGCTCAATTATGATTTCGGCACTGATTGTTATTCCTGCGGTTACCTCAATGAAGCTGTTTAAAAGCTTTAAAGCGGTAATAATAAGTGCAGTTCTTATTTCGCTTATCTGCTTTATTCTTGGCTTTATTTTCGCCGTTACCTTTGTTATAGAAAGCGGCGGCTCGGTTATAATGCTGCCTGTGGGCGCTACTATAGTTGTGTTCAACATTATGGTGCTTATAGCGGTCAGCCTTTATAAAAATATTAAATCAAAGGCGGTTTTAAAATGAAGGTTGTAACTTTAACGCTTAACCCTGCACTTGATATTCATTACTGCCTTGACAACTTCAAGCCGTTTTCGGAGAACTACGCTAATTCGGTCAGCAAATCGGCAGGCGGCAAGGGAATAAACGTTTCGCGCGCACTTTCGATGTTAGATGTTGAAAACAAGGCGGTTGTTATTCTTGGTAACGAGTCGGATCAAGAGTTCAAAGACCTGCTCAGCAAGTCAGATATATCCTATGAAGCGGTTTATTGCGATGCGAAAATTCGCGAAAATGTAACCTTACACCCTCATAACAATAAAGAAACAAGGATAAGCCTTGACAACTTCAGCATTACTGAAGAAAATTTTAATCAAGCGTTTTGTCTTGCAGACCTTAAAAAGAATGATATTCTTATTTTTGCAGGAAGATTGCCTAAAGGTATTATGAAATCCGCAGTAATTGAGAAGCTCAAAGAATTGGCTGCAAGCGGTGTTTTGCTCGCTGTTGACTGCAATTCTTTTACATCAGGTGATATAAAGGAAATTCGTCCTTGGTTTATAAAACCTAATTCCGATGAGGCAAAGGCTTTAACGGGAATAGATGTCGAGGATTTAAGCTCTGCATATCTAGCGGCGGTAAAATTGAGCAAGGACTATGATATTCCCAATGTTTTAATAAGCGCGGGCAAAGAGGGTGCGGCATATTATGGAGAGTATGGCGGATTCAGTGTTTTAGTTCCCAAAATTGCGGCAGTATCAACCGTTGGCGCAGGGGATAGCACTGTTGCAGGCTTCGTTGGCGCATTCTCTAAAAATGAGTCAATAATAGAGTGTCTTAGAACTGCGTGCGCTTCGGGAACCGCGGCTTGCTTGAGCGAGGGAACAGAGCCACCCACCGAAGAGAATTTTTTCAAAATAAAATCTCAGATAGAAGTAATCAAAAATTAAAAAAGAGCAGGATTCGCCTGCTCTTTTTTAGTTTACAACATTTATGGGATTTCCGCCTAAAAATGCTTTTATGTTCTCGGTGACAATATCTAGTAAACGGAGTCTTGTTTCAAGCGGTGCCCAGGCAATATGAGGGGTTATAATGCAGTTTTTAGCGCTCAGTAATGCGCAATCAGGGCTCATTGGCTCGGTTTCTAAAACATCAATAGCCGCACCTGACAGCTTGCCTGATTCTAAAGCAGCTCTTAAGGCAACCTCGTCCATAACGCCGCCACGCGCAGTATTTATAAAAAATGCACCGTCTTTAAACTTATTAAAGCTTTCCGAGTTAAACATTCTATAAGATTCATCGTTTAATGGGCAATGAACGGTTACAACATCGGAACGCTTTAAAAGCTCATCGAAACTGACAAATTCAATATTCTCGGATTCTTTTTCAGTTCTCGTATAGACTAAAACCTTCATATTAAAGGCAATCGCAATTTTTGCAACCGCTTTTGCAATGTTGCCAAAGCCTATAATGCCTATAGTTTTGCCGCTAAGCTCCTCTGAAGGAAAAACAAAGGGCGAGAAAACCTCGCTTTTGCACCAGCCGCCATCCTGCACCATTTTATTATAATTGCCAACATGGCTCATATGCTCTAAAAGCAGAGCAAAGGTGTGCTGAGCAACGGCATTGGTTGAGTAGTTGCCCGCGTTGCAGACTGTTATGCCTTTTTCTCTGGCAAACTTAGTATCGATATTATTATATCCTGTTGCAAAAAGCCCGATATACTTTAGTTTCTCGCATTTTTCCAAAACCTCTTTTGAAAAAACGGTTTTATTGCAAAGCGCAATATCAGCATCCTTGACTCTGTCTATAAGTTGTTCCTTTGAAGTTAAGCTATAAATTTCAACCTCGCCTAAGGCCTCTAATTTTTCGAGCGGCAAATCGTTTTTTGCAACGGTCTGCCAATCGGTAATAACAATTTTCATTTGCTCTCTCCGTGTTTTTTTCTTTAATATACCACAAATATGGTATTTTGAAAAGATATTGTGGTTACTAAATATAAAAATATATAAGTTGACTATATTTTTTCTCTGTGATAAAATAGCATCGGATATAAATGCCCATAAATATTTTTCGGAGGGATTTTTCCTTGGATTCGGACAGTTTGGCGCAAATTATTATTTTAGTAGTTTTGATTATAATGTCGGCATACTTTTCGGCATCGGAAACTGCGTTTTCCTCACTAAACAGAATACGGCTTAAAATGATGGCGGATGAGGGCAATAAAAAAGCGGCTCTTGCCTATGATATGGGCGATCGCTTTGATAAGCTGCTTTCAACTATTCTTGTAGGAAATAATATCGTCAATATAACATCGACCTCAATAGCAACCGTCTTGTTTATCGATATTATTGGCAATAGTGCAACCGGAACCACCGTTTCAACCATTGTTATGACTGTTGTTGTTTTAACCTTTGGCGAAATTGCGCCCAAGGTTATAGCAAAGGAAGCACCTGAGAAGTTTGCCTGCTTCTCAGCACCGTTTTTAAAGGCTATAATGGTCGTTTTGACACCTATTGTTGCATTATTCGTTCTCTTAAAAAAATTGCTCGGCAAAATATTCCGCTTTGGTGATAACTCGGCAATAACCGGAGATGAGCTGCTTGAAATTGTTGATGAGGCTGAATCGGGCGGAGGTCTTGAAAAGGAAGAAAGTGAGCTTATCCGCTCGGCAATATCCTTCTCGGAATGCCCTGTTGGTGATATATTAACTCCGCGAGTTGATATTGTTGGCGTTGATATAGACGACCCCATAGAAGAAATCGCCGGCGTTTTTGATGAATCGGGCTTCTCAAGATTGCCCGTTTATGATGATAGCATTGATAACATCTTAGGTATTATACATACGAGAGATTTCAATAAATATGTTATTGGTGAGGGCAAGCCCATAAGCAGTATCATCAAGGATGCCGTTTATGTTGCAAAGCAGATTTCCATAAAAGAACTGCTTAAAATTATGCAGGAGAAGAAAACCCATATTGCCGTTGTTGCCGATGAATACGGCGGAACAATCGGTATTGCAACTATGGAAGATATTTTAGAAGAATTAGTCGGCGAAATATGGGACGAGTATGACGAAGTCGTTGAGGAGTTTAAGAAATTGCCTGACGGCTCGGTTGCAGTGCTTTGTAATGTGTTGCCTGAAAAAATGTTTGAGTATTTTGATATATCCGGTGCCCGGACCGATGCTTCCTCTGTCGGTGGTTGGGTGCTTGAAAACCTTGGCAAGCTTGCCGAGGAGGGCGATACCTTTAGCTATGAAAATCTTAATATAACGGTAACAAAGGTTGAAGAACGCCGAATTATTGAGATTAATGTTAAAGTGATTGAGGAAAATATAGAATCGGAAGATTAAGCAAAGTTTAAAATTTACAATAGCAAAATAAATTGAAGGAAAGGCTTAAATATGAAATATATAATTATTTCCTTTGTTGCGGTGATGGTTGCGGCGGTGGCAATTATAAAGGCTTTTTCCGGCAAAGCAAATAAGAAAGAAAATGCAATCATAAAGAATGCGGATATTTCCTTTTTCCAAAAGTTAGAGGTCAAACTCAAAAAATTCTTGTCGCATTGGCAGGTTATTGCGCTTTTAATGGTGGCTTATGACCTTATAACAACCGCAATGTCATATTTCCTTGCTTTATGGTTCAGATTCGACTGCAAGTTCTCATCAATAAGCAGAATGTATCTTGATGCCTATGTTAAGTTCATTCCGTTTTATATTGTCATAGTTATTGGTGTATATTTTGCAACCAAGCTTTATCACAGCGTTTGGCGCTTTGCAAGCTTTGGAGAATTGATAAGAACTTCGGTAGCAAATATTATAACTGCAATAATCCATATCGTGGGAATAACAATTTTCCTTGAAAGAATGCCGATTTCATATTATCTATTCGGCGCAGTTATTCAGTTCTGTTTTGCCGTTGCTATTCGTTTTGGTTTCCGTTTTGTTTTGGCACAGAGAAGAAAAATCCACGCTGCTGACTCTAAAAAGCGCAGAAATGTTATGCTCATTGGCGCAGGCGCTGCAGGTCAGTTAATACTTCAGGACTCCTTAAGTTCTAAAGAACTTAATTCCAAAATCTGCTGCATTATTGATGATAACCCGAATAAATGGGGTAGATATATGGCTAATGTTCCAATAGTTGGCGGCAGAAATGATATTCTTGTTAATGTGAAAAAATATGATATTGATTCTATATTCTTTGCTATCCCCGTCGCTACTGCCGAGGAAAAAAGAGATATTCTCAACATCTGCAAGGAAACGGGCTGTGAACTTAAAATTTTGCCCGGTATTTATCAGTTGGTGAACAATGAAATCAGCATCAAGCAAATGAAGGATGTTGATATTGAAGATTTACTCGGACGCGATCCTATAAAAGTTGATATGACCGAGATATTTGAGTTTTTGCGCGAGAAGACCGTGCTTGTAACGGGTGGCGGAGGCTCAATCGGAAGTGAGCTTTGCAGACAGATTGCGGCTCATGCTCCTAAGCAGTTGATTATCTTTGAAATCTACGAAAACAACGCTTATGATATTGAACAGGAATTACGAAGAAAATATCCCGAGCTTAATCTTGTTGTATTGATAGGCTCTGTTCGCGATAGCCGCAGATTAGACTATGTTTTCAACAAATATAAGCCCGATGTTGTTTACCATGCCGCCGCACATAAGCATGTTCCGCTGATGGAAACAAGTCCCTGCGAGGCTATAAAGAACAACGTTGTCGGAACATATAAAACTGCAAAGGCGGCGATGCTAAACGGTTGCAGCAGATTTATTCTGATCAGCACCGATAAGGCGGTTAACCCAACCAATGTTATGGGTGCAAGTAAGCGTCTTTGCGAGATGGTAGTTCAGTCGATGAACTATATAAGCGAGACAGGCAAGTATGATTTGCTTCCTTCGCTTTATGCTCATTTTGAAAGCGATGATGAAATCGCGACCGATACTGCCGTTTTAGAGTTCCCCAAAAAGAAAACAGAATTCGTTGCCGTTCGTTTCGGTAATGTTTTGGGCAGTAACGGCTCGGTTATTCCGCTCTTTAAAAAGCAGATTGAAGCAGGCGGTCCAATAACTGTTACCCATCCTGATATCATCCGCTACTTTATGACTATTCCTGAGGCTGTAAGCCTTGTTCTGCAGGCAGGCGTTTATGCCAAGGGGGGCGAGATATTTGTTCTTGATATGGGTGAGCCGATTAAGATTGACACCCTAGCCCGAAACCTTATCAAGCTTTCGGGTTATAAGCCCGACGTTGATATAAAGATTGTTTATACCGGTCTTCGTCCCGGCGAAAAGCTTTTTGAAGAAAAACTTATGGCCGAGGAGGGTATGGAAACCACTCCCAATCATTTAATACATATCGGCAAGCCCATTCCGTTTGACCGAGATGAGTTCTTCAAAGAACTTACTGATCTTGCAGAGATAAGCTATAATAACGATGAAGCAGTAGTAGAAAAGGTGGCTCAAATGGTGCCGACCTTCCACCACGAATAAAATAACACCGCCGGACTTCAACACCCACGCCCTATGGGCGTGGGCGAAGTCCGGCGGTGTTATTTTTTAGTTTGCTTATTCTTCTTGATTTTCGGCTGTTTCTTCTTTTCCTTTTAAAGTGATTCTGTTTTCATTCCAGAGAAGAATATCTGAAATAAACATTCTAAGCGTTGCGGCAACCGGAACACCGAGCAAAATTCCTGCGTATCCGAACAGGCCGCCTCCCAAGGTTATGGCTATAAGTGTGTAAAGCGGGGGTATGCCAACGCTTTTGCCAACAACCTTTGGCTGAATAATATTTCCGTCAATCTGCTGGATAACGAGAACTGCGGAGGCGGTAATTAAAGCGGGAATAATGCCACCTGTAATTGCCGTAAATACTGAAACGCCAACACCTGCAATAATAGCACCAAAATAAGGAACTAAGTTGGCAATACCTATTAAGAAACCAAATAACGGAGCGTAATCAATGCCGATTATTAGGAATGCTATTGTGCAAGCAGTGGCAACAATTAAAGCATCGATAAGGGTGCTGTAAATATAGGTGTAGAAAATATCGGCTATTTTACAGAGATAGGAATGAGTTTTCGAAACGGTTTTGCGTTTCATAAAAAGGGTCATAAATCTGCCGAACGAGCGCATAAGGCGTTCTCTGCCAAGCAGCATATAAACAGATGAGAAAACCGCCAGAACAGTTTCAACTATAGCTGAACCGAATTTATAAACACCGTTTGCAATAGAGGTTAGTTGCTCAAGGTTTATTTTTGAAAGATAACGGTCAGGATTGAGCAACTCAATTATTGGATTGGGATCAATTCCAAAAAGCTTTCCGCTTTCATCGCAACGCGCATAAATAAAATCGATAACGGTCATATAATAAATCGAGCGGTTGTTATAAAGATTTATAAGGTTTTTAACAAGCCAAGGAATAACAAGCGCTAAAATAACCGCAATTATTGCAACGAACAGAATATAAACGGTAAAAACAGAAATGCCTCGGGAATGCTTGCTGAAAAAGTTGGGCTTTTTAGCCTTGTTTAGAAGCTTTTCAATCTTGCTGCAGGGAACATAGAGAACAAAGGCGATCATAAAGCCCGTAATAAAGGGACTCAAAATTGAAAGCAGGTGCCCTATTGCTAAAAGTGCTGCAGGGACTGACGCCAGAATTTCTTTAAATAAAATAAGAGATGCAACAAGGATAAAAGCAAGAATCCAAGTTGACAATTTTCTATGCTTTTGATAAAATTTCATATAGTGCCTCCATTGGTTGAACATTTAGTTCTGAAGTTTATTTTATCAAAATCTTGGAAGTATTACAATACCCGAATTTTATTTTATTTTTATCGGAGAAAAAATGGAACTTACTAATTTAAAGGTTATAAATGAGGTTTTATCCAAAAACGGCTTTTCTTTTAAAAAGAGTCTTGGCCAAAATTTCCTTATAAATCCTTCAGTTTGTCCTAAAATGGCAGAGAATGCGTTAGGAGATGCGGATTATGCTTTGGAAATCGGGCCCGGCATTGGTGTGCTTACTGCCGAGCTTGCCAAAAGAAGCAAGAAAACCCTTGCCATTGAGCTTGATGAGCGCTTGAAACCTGTTTTAAGCGAAACCTTGGCAGAATATGAAAATGTTGAGGTCATTTTCGGCGATGCAATGGAGCTTGATTTAAATAAAATAATCAGCGAGCATTTCCCCGAAGATGCTAAGATTGCAGTTTGCGCAAACCTGCCCTATTATATAACCTCACCTCTTATTATGAGAATATTGGAAAGCCGCTTACCTATAACATCTTTAACCGTTATGGTTCAAAAAGAGGTTGCACAGAGAATGTGCGCCGGAGTTGGCAACAGGCAGGCAGGTGCTGTAACCGTTTCGGTTAACTATTACTGTGAGCCTAAGTATTTGTTCTCGGTTTCTAAAGGCTCATTTACTCCTGCTCCTAATGTTGATAGCGCGGTAATGAGTCTTAAAATAAGAAAAGAACCTCCCGTCAAGGTTTTGGACGAAAAGTTCTTTTTTAAGCTTATAAAAGCGGCGTTTGCCCAGCGCAGAAAAACCTTGCTCAACTCGGTTTCTTCAGGTCTTTCTATTCCTAAGGAGCGGATAAAAGAGGCTATCAGCGCTTGCGGTCTTAAGGATGATACAAGAGCAGAAATGCTATCCATAGAGCAGGTGGCCGAGCTTGCAAACTGCTTACTAGAGCATAATATATAAAAGCGCCATTAAAAGCAGTTCATCGGTGTTTTCATTTGATAGCATAAAAATAAGAGCGATGATTATAAGAACATCGCTATCAATTTTAATGTTTTTAAAATTAAGGATTCGAAGCAGGTCAAAACCGTTTGTGCTTCCGGGTCCTTTTTTATTTACCGGCGGCATCCTTGTTGGTTGAGGCTCTGTTCTGTTCCTTTGCTTTACAAAGTTTGGCACAGGCGGGATTTCAGAATTGCCGATATAAACATCGGCTCTTTTCTTCATTTCGCGCATTCGTCGCTCGGCATCCTGCTGCATACGCTGAACATCAAACTGTTTTTCTAAAGCCATATTCTTACCCCTAGAATTTATATAAGGTCGAAAAGACCTTGCTCTTTTATAATGACTATGTTTATGTCGAAATAAGGCAAAGTCTTATTTCGACTGCGAATTCAAAGAATTCGCAAACAATTACCAACGGTAATTGAACATATTCATTGCAATGGAAAAGGACAAATTTTAAATAAAAATTTGTCACAAAATCAAAGATTTTGTGGTGAAACAGAATTGTTTCACCCAACCTCTTCCATTATTATCGGAATCAAGGATGCCAATTTTAGCAATTTAACGGCGCGGTCAACCTTTTGCTGACGGGGTTCGGATAAATGCGGCTTTAACGCCAAAAGCAACCTTGAGCGTTCATCTTGCTTGTTATTTGATAATGCCGACATAAGACCCATTATCTTACCAATATCAAAGTTATCAGGCAATGAAAATCCGCCAAAGTCAAGACCTCCGGAATCGCTTTCAACAGGATTGCTGCTTTGTTCTTGCTTTAACGGCGCCTCGTCAACACTATTTTCGGCAAACAAACTGTTGGCAAAGGCTTTGATTTTATTTAACCCTTCGGGGTCGCTTAACAACTCTGACAGTTTGTTTGCGTTTATATCCATTTTACTTGCTCCTTAAAGTTTATTTAAAGCCCTTGAGATTCTTCATTATTTTATCCATGGTTTCTTTGTTGCCCATTGCGGCTTTAACCTTGTCTAAAGAATCCTTATCCATATGTGAATATATTTCATCAACATTACCCGTCATAGCGGCGTTTTTAAGCGCTTCGGGACTCATACCTAATTTTTGAGATACCAAAAGCAGCATTTTATCAAATTGGCTGTTATCCATTGAAATCACCTCGCGTTTCTTATATAATGGATATCAATATAATATATGCGAGTAAATATTTTTAGATTACAGAGGTTTAATATGCGAGTTTTGGTGCTTTCGGATTCTCATAGCTTTAACAGCCCGTTAGAAGCGGCAATAGATGCTCACCCTGATATTGAACATATTATCTTTTTAGGCGATGGGGTAGCAGGACTGGAGGATATAAAGCGTTTTTATAATAAAAAGTTTTATTTGGTTCGCGGCAACTGCGATTTTGCAAGCGACCTGCCGCTGATTGATACAGTTATTTTGAACGGCAAGAAGGTTATCTTTACACATGGGCATACTTTAGATGTTAAATATACAACCGAGCGCCTTTTTCAGTTAGCAAGGCAGAATAATGCCGAAATTATTCTCTTCGGGCATACTCATATAGCGTATTCGGAGTATAAAGACGGGGTTTATATCGTAAATCCCGGCTCGGTTTCGCGTTCAAGAAACGGGAAAAACAGCTATGCAATCATAGATATATTAGAAAATGGCATAATGCCAAATATAATAAAAATATGAAAGGCTTGGACTTTTTAGAGTCCAAGCCTTTGGCTTTATTTTATTCCTGTTGCTATCATCAGGTTTTCGGCGTATTTCGCGTAACCTTTGACGGTCGGATGAATATTGTCTGAGCCTATTTCAATATCCCAATCTCTAACGCTTATAAACTTTGTATCGGAGTATTTCTTTTCTGCCGCTAAAGCCGCTTTCTCGAAGGAATCGCGCCTTATGCCGTTTTCAGTATCGGCAAAGGGCATGGGAAGATAAATAGGAGCGTTGGGGTAGAGTGCTCTTATTTTGCCAACAAACAAATCGAACGATTCCAAATATCCCGGAACATTCTGTTCAGTATAAAGCATATCATTGGTCGCAAGCGAGATGAATATGTAATCAGGGGTTTCTGCTTTGGAGAAATCATAGGGAGTATGCTCGCCCAAGGTGGCGGGAGCCTGCATATTATAAAAAGCATCCTCCATACCCTCGCGCTTATCGGCATCGGTTCTGTCCGCGGGCTTGGGATAATAGCCTCTGCCTCGGCAAAGGGCCAGACCACCCTGCGCTATGCAGGTATAGTCGCTATCGGTTTCTTTGGGGATAATGGCAGAAAAGCCGCAACCTGCTTCAACAAGAGAATCACCGATAAAAAGATAATGCTCTTTGCGGTTTGGCGCTTTGGTTATTGCGCCCTCGGTTTCGATTCCAACAAATTGCAAAACAGTTCTTATGGTTGTTTTGTATATGCGGATAAGATGAGAGCTGCCCTCGCTTGTCAAAACGGTGAGTTTATGGGCTTTGCCTTCGACTGTAATATATTTTTCGCCGTCAACAGTTAATATATAGTCAGCATTTCTGCCGGCCGTTACAACAGTAAAATCTGTTCCTTTGAATATGAACTCAACATAAGGGCGGCACCAGTTGCCGATAAAGCCACCTTCTGTTTCTTCCCATCTTCCGTGGAAGTTAAAATCATTGTTATTTGCTTTTATAAATGCCATATTATCACCCGTTATTTCTCTTTATAGTAAAGCATACAGTGGCAGTAGCCCTCAAAATCGGGGTCAGCTATCTGCTTGCGGAACTCCTCGCACATACAGATGTTTTCATCCACTCTTTGCAATCTGCAGGGGCAGTAGCCGTCCTTTTTCTTTAAACCCTCGCGGATTCTTGCTACTACTTCTTTATTATCATTGAAACGAATTTTCATAAATTTCCCTCTTTTAATAGTAATTATTAGAGTTTGTATAATTATAATACCATTTTCCATATATTTCAACGGGTTTGTTACAATTTTGTAGTTTGACTTTTGTCGTATTTGTATTATAATTGTCGTATAATTTAGAATAGCGGAAGTGTACATTTTTTTAATGGTTATAAACGAAACTAAAAAACAAGTAAAAACCGAGTCTAAATCTAATAAGCTCACTAAGGCTAAGATTGCAAAAAGAATTGCAATCAGCTTTGGCGTGTTTCTTTTTTGCTTAGTTTTTGCACTATTTTCTTCTTTATTTGTAATCAGTTATGGACCCAGCACAACCTTAAGAGATATGTTGGTTGTTTCGGCCAAGCAGGCAAGTGCAACAAAATGGGTTCCCCATTTATTCTTGAGTAAGGCAAAGGTTCAGGAAATAGTTGATAGCAGCTTTAAGATTGATAGTGATAACGTTGATATAAACGATATTGAGCAGTCTGCCACAACTGATATATGGGCAAATAATCCTGACGGAATTTTCTATGAAACTGTTCAGGCGCCAACCTCTAAGGCCTATGTTATGCTGATAAAGGACCCCTCAAGAGTAAAGGTTGGCCTTGCAAGCGATAATCTTAATGCGGGTGGCAAAATTTATGATGTTGCCGCAAAATATAATGCCGCGGCAGCCATAAACGGCGGCGAATTTGAGGATATTGGCGGTTTTGGCGATGGCTCAACGCCTATGGGCTTAACCTATTCTATGGGTAATTGCGTAACCTCGTCCTCAGGCGGCAGAACATTTATCGGTTTTGATAAAAACAATCGCTTAGTTGTTAAAAATTCGCTTTCTAAAGAAAATGCTGAGTCATTAGGTGTGCGTGATGGCGTTTGCTTTAAATATAAGAATGTTCTTATAAATCAAGAGGGCGATAGCGTTAAAATTCATTACCGCAATTCCGATAACAGTGTTGCGCAAAGAACCGCGATAGGTCAGGCTAATGATGGAACGGTTATCTTCGTTGTTACTGATGGCAGAACCGCAAGTAGCATTGGCGCAACCTATAATGACATTATAAATATTATGCTTTCCTATGGCGCAGTTAATGCCGGAATGCTTGACGGCGGCTCGTCATCTGTTATGTATTACCGTGATTATATAACAAAATATAATGTTGATACCTCTAAGCTTGACAGCAATCAGAAAAAGGGAATTGTTTGCCAGTATAGAGCATTTTCTGAGCCTAGAAAAATTCCCACCTTCTTTATCGTAACAGAGGAGGGTGCAAAATGAGAAGGTTAAGTTTGTTTTCTAAAATTCTTTTTGGCGCTATAAGTCTGTTTTTAGTTTTGCTTATCGCATTTTTATGCGTTTTGTGGAATTGGCTTAGCGCTTATGAGGTATCGCTTTCAAAGAATATTGCTGCAGCAGTTGTTAAGGATATTGAAAGCGGAAGCCTTGATATAAAGACAGTAAAGAAAACCGATTTTGATTTAGATGCTGATATAAAGGCGTATTTTGAAAATTTCAAGGGTAAAGAAATCGGCGTTTTCAAAACCGCAGGCTCAACCGAAGCTGATAATACCTTCGTTTTAAAGGCGGATGATGAGCATATTGCAACTGTTTTCGTTAAAGAAAACGGAGAAAAGGGAAGCTTTGGATTTACACAGTTTCAGTTGGAATCAATAACTATACACTCTAAAACCGAAACCTTTACGATAAAGACCCCCAAAAGCTATAAGGTGCTTGTTAATGGCATTGAGGTCGGCAGTAAGTATATATCAAATGAGGCTTCGGCCGACCCTTTAGCAGCGTTTTTGCCTAAGGATGTTGAGCCGGTGCAGTATGTTGAATATACTGTTTCCAAGCCGATTATTTTCCATGGCGTTTCAGCTTCTGACGGTAAAAAGACCGAGCAGGTAACTTTAAATGAGGGTGAAACAGTTTATACAGTTAAGCCTTTTAGTCAAAATGAGCTTGCAAGTGCCCATACTGACTTTATTTTTACCGCTATGAAGGCCTACTCCTATTATCTCTTTGAAAAAAAGGACTTTTCCACTGTTACCCCGTATTTAGAGCATGGCTCGCCGTTTTATAAAAAGTCTGCAACCATTGATAACAACTGGGTAAGAGGTCATAGCGGATGCCAATTCAAGAATGAAACCTTTACCGATTTCTATAAGTATGATGAAAATACTATAGCCTGCCATTTTAAAATGGACGTTGTGATGAATCGTTGGGGTAAGGGAGAATATACCGATAAAATCGATATGACCTTGATTCTTAGGAATAAAGGCAATGGATATAAAATATATAATTCTATGTCGGTTGCGGAATAAAATTTGGGAGGTCAAATTATGAGAGTTTGTGTCTATGGCGCGGCCAGTAACAATATAAACCCCGAATTTTTAAGCGAGGGTGAGCTTTTAGGCTCTGCTCTGGCTAAAAAAGGCATCTCGATTGTTTATGGCGGCGGCGCATCAGGTCTTATGGGTGCTGTTGCAAGAGGTGTTTACAAAGAAAAAGGCGAGCTTATTGCTGTTGTTCCTTCGTTTTTTAATGTTGACGGCGTTTTGTTTGAGCATAGCACTGAAACTATTTTTACCGAAACAATGAGAACGAGAAAGCAAAAAATGGAGGAATTATCCGATGCCTTTATAATAACTCCCGGTGGCATCGGAACCTTTGATGAGTTCTTTGAGATTTTAACTCTGCGCTCGCTTAACAGGCATAATAAGCCTATTTTTATACTCAACACCTTAGGATATTATGACAGTATGCTTTCAATGCTGGAACGCGGCAAAGAGGAAGGCTTTATTACAAAGGCACTCGATTTCCTTTTTGTTTCCGATTCGGTTGAAGAAATAGTAAAGCATTTGTAAAATTAAAAACACGGTGGGTAGGGGTTGTATCCGTTAAGGACACAACCCCTACCCACCGTGTTTTTTATATACAGAATTCTATATTCGCGTCTTTACGCATTGCTTCTAAAAGTCGATTAACCTTAAGCGAGATATCTAACAGCTTATCAATCTCGCCTTTATATCGGTTATAATCTTCGATATATCGGGCAAAATCTCCCGCCTCATAGCTCATAAGAGTTATTTTATCTTGGTTGTTGCTAAGAATTTCGGTTGTGCCTTCTTTTAAAATAAGCTTCATATCGGTTAATTTTGAAATAGAGGGGATAACTATTGTTCCCTTATCGCCCGCGATTTCAGAGCCTATGCGGCTATCGGCAGTCTTAGAATAGGTAAGGGTTACAGAGAAATTATTATATTCAAAAATGCTTTGACCCGAGCCGTCAATAGATGTCCACAGCTTGCGGCAGGTGGTTTTTGTATTTATCGGCTCGCCAAAAAAATAAACAGCAGGGTAAACACAATATACCCCAAGGTCCATAAGCGCGCCGGTTGCCATTTTTGGATTAAAAATATTTTCCGGTTTTCCGCTAAGCAGGCTGTCATATTTGCTTGACCTCTGTGAAAAATCAAAACGCGCATGGCTTATAGTTCCGATTTTATTCATCGCACCCTCTAATGCTTTTAAAGAAGGCAAATGCATTGCCATAAGCGCTTCCATTAAAACAAGCTTGTTTTCTTCTGCAATTGCTATAAGCTCCTCTAACTGCTTTGCGGTAACGGTTATCGGCTTTTCACAGATAACATGCTTGCCGCTTTTCAGCATAAGCCGGCTTTGTTCAAAATGAAAAACATTCGGGCTGGCAATATAAACGGCATCGATTTCTTGGTCATTAGCCAGAGCGTTTAAATCGGTATAAACCTTTTCGGCTTGGTGCTTTTCAGCAAATTCTCTGCCTTTTTCCTCATTACTTGAATAAACGGCTGATAGCTTTAGTTTGCCGGTGGTTTTAGCACCGCCGATAAATGCATCGGTTATCCAGCTTGTGCCTATTGTGGCAAAATTTATCATTTGTTATCACCTCAAGCCAAGTTTTGTCCATTTTTTATGCCCTTATGACTTGTATTATAAGCGGTTTGAGTTTAAAATACAAGTGAAAGGATTTTAAAGGAGGCTTTTTTATGAAACTCGGTGTCTTTACAACGTTAATGAGTGATAAACCTTTAAAAGATGCGCTTGATTATTTTGCATCTATTGGTATTGAGGCGGTTGAAATCGGCTGTGGCGGATATCCCGGCAAGGCTCATGCCGACCCCGATATTTTACTTAACGATGAAACCAAATTCCAAGAATTTATGAAAACCATTAAGGATAGCGGCCTTGTTGTCAGCGCTTTAAGCTGTCATGGCAATCCTATTCATCCCAACAAGGAAATTGCCGCAAGGTATAAGAAAATTTTCGAGGATGCGGTTTTACTTGCTGAAAAAATGGGCATCAAACGGATAAACACCTTCTCGGGTTGCGCGGGTGACTGCGAAACCGCAAAATATCCCAACTGGGTAACTTGCCCTTGGCCTAATGATTTTCTTAAAATTCTCGATTGGCAGTGGAATGAGGTTCTTAT
The DNA here is from genome assembly GCA_949295415.1 of uncultured Oscillospiraceae bacterium. Lineage (GTDB taxonomy): Bacteria > Bacillota > Clostridia > Oscillospirales > Acutalibacteraceae > UMGS172. The sequence continues at coordinate 1,545 of CASFLA010000076.1, read as the reverse complement.
CCCTTATTGGAAAGAGGCAGTTGCGTTTGCAAAGGCTCATGGCGTTGATAAAATCGGACTTGAGCTTCATCCGGGCTTTATGGTTTATAACACCGAAACTCTTTTAAAATTAAGAGAAGCGGTTGGCCCGGAAATTGGCGCCAATCTTGACCCAAGCCATCTTATATGGCAACAGATGGACCCCACTTTAGTAATAAAAGAGCTTGGTGATGCTATTTTTCATTTCCATGCAAAAGATACAAGAGTTGATAAGTATAATACCGCTAAAAACGGCGTTCTTGATACAAAGAGCTATTCAAAAATTGCCGATAGGTCGTTTGTCTTCAGAACGGTTGGCTATGGAAACGGCGAAAGCTTCTGGCGCGATATTATTTCTGCTCTTAAATCGGCCGGGTATGACTATGTTGTAAGTATAGAGCATGAGGATGCCCTTATGAGCAAAAACGAGGGCTTGGAAAAAGCTGCGGATTTCTTAAACAATCTGCTTATTAAAGATACTGCAGGAGAAATGTGGTGGGCATAATTATTGATAAAAACATACTTAAATTTATCAATATACTGCGATTTCCTTTGATTGATTCGACCAATCTTGAAGCTAAAAGGCAGATAATGCTTGGCGCTAAAATGCCGATGCTGATTATCGCCGATGAGCAGTCAAACGGCAGGGGAAGACTTGGCAGAAGCTTTTATTCTCCTAAAGATACAGGCCTATATATGTCCTATTGCTATAAGCTTTCTAATGATATTGCAGATAATCTGTGCGTTACTGCGCTGGCAGCAGTTGCAACAGCCAAGGCAATAGAAAAGCTGTCTAATAAAGCGCCGCTCATAAAATGGGTTAATGACCTTTATCTTGAAGATAAAAAGGTTGCAGGAATATTAACGGAGGCCATAACCGATAACGAAGGAAACACTGTTATTATTATCGGCATAGGGGTTAATATAACAACTGAGGATTTTCCGCCTGAAATAAAGAGTATTGCGGCGTCAATAGGGGAAATAAGCGCTGAGAAGCTGGCTTTTTTAATAACCGAAAATCTGTCTCGGCTTATTGATGCTTTGCCTGACAGAAGCTTTATGGATTATTACAGAGAGCGCTCCTTGGTTTTGGGCAAAGAGGTGCAATTTACCTTTAACTCGGTTACCAAGGTAGTAACGCCGACAGGTATTGACGATAACGGCGCGCTGAAAATCAAACTGCAAGACGGTTCGGAACAATTACTTTCAACCGGCGAAATAACATTAAGAATAAAAAACAACCCGTAAGCGCCAAGCTGAAGTGAACCCCAAAGTTTAGACAAAAATTAAATATTAAATTGCTTGTGAATGAGTTCGGTATTGCACCGGGCTCATTCCTTTTAGTTTTAAGGAAATTCTTTCGTTGTTGTAGTAATGAATATATTCCTTTAATTCATCAATGAAAGCGTTAACGCTTTCGAATTTTTCACCGTAGAACATTTCGACTTTAAGTCTGCCAAAAAAGTTTTCCATAGCGCCGTTATCCATACAGTTACCTTTGCGAGACATACTTTGAGTAATGTTATG
>CASFLA010000075.1 GCA_949295415.1 uncultured Oscillospiraceae bacterium | reverse complement strand
TGTAACTCCTTACATTGATTTTGTTTTGGATAATGTTCCGAATTGTAAAATTGCAGTCGAGGATTTTGGACTTAACGCTTTGGAAGAGGCTCAGATTGAGCATTTAAAGGGTGAAAGTCGCTTTGGTTATCTTATTGATATAGGGCATATGTTTATCCGCCTTGTTGGCAAAAATAATGAAGGCTATGATCTTTTTTATAATTGGCCTGAGGAATGCGAAAGATGTTCTAACCCTCAGAAAGAGCATTTTTTAAAGGCTATAAGAACTAAAAAGTTTCCGATTTTTGAAATCCATCTCCATAATAATGACGGTATAGATGACCTTCATTATTTTTTAGAAGACGGCAAGCTTGATATAAAAATGATAGCTGAGGTCTTAAAGGAAATCGAGTTTGACGGAGTTCTGACCATTGAAAGTGCTCCGGGTTATCGTTTTAAATGTAAATATCCGGAATCGGATGAAAGAATATTAAAAACCTATCAGCTTTGGAAAAGCTACTTGTATTGATTAGAGGTAAGACTCATGAATTACAACTATCACACCCACACAATGCGTTGCCGCCATGCTAAAGGCACGCCTGAGGAATATGTTTTAAGAGCAATTGAGGGCGGAATAAAGTATATGGGCTTTTCTGACCATGCGCCGTATATTTTCCCCGATGGCTATGAATCAGGCTATAGAGTTAAGGTTTCGGAAAGTAAGGATTATGTTGACGATATACTCCTGTTAAAAGAAAAATATAAAGAAAAAATTGATATATCGGTTGGCTTTGAAATGGAGTATTACCCCTCGCATTTTGAAAAGATGCTTAAAATTTCAAAAGAGGCGGGCGCTGAGTACTTAATTTTGGGTCAGCATTTTATAGGTCAGGAGCATCCCGGCGGCACTCATACCGTTGATTTGATGGATGATGTAAATTCCCTTAAAGAGTATGTTGAAAATGTTGTTGATGCTATTAAAACAGGCGTGTTTACCTATGTTGCTCATCCCGATATTTTTAATTTTACAGGTTCTCTTAAGGATTATAGAAACGAAATGCGGAGGATTTGTGTTGCATCCAAAGAATATAATGTTCCGCTTGAAATAAACTTCTTGGGAATCAGGGATAAAAGAAATTATCCGTTTGAGGAGTTTTGGGTTATAGCAGGTGAGGAGAAAGCACCGGTTACCTTTGGCTTTGATGCGCATGATGTTCAAAGTGCTTATGACGGTGAATCTATTGCTGAAGCAGAAAGGCTTGTTAACACCTATAAGCTTAACTATATAGGCAAGCCAAAGATTATTGAGATATAAAATTATAATAAAGTAAAAAAGCCGTGAATTTTCACGGCTTTTTTGTGTATTTATAAATTTTTTATCCTATCTCAATGCCGAAGACCTTTTGGCCGCGGGTTCCGATAATTACCGTGTTTTCAAAAACAACGGGGGAGGCTTCAACAGTAGAGCCTAAAGAAAGGTTTGCCAAGGTTTCTCCGTTTGAACCGTCGAGCAGGTAGATACCGCCCATTGCGGTGCAGATGATGATATATGCTTTACCGTCTTTAGTATAAATTGCGGTTGGTGAACTCCAGGTATATGAGCCCATCTTCTTTTCCCACATAACCTCTCCGGTATTCTTGTTTAATGCAACCAATATACCGCGATTGCTGTTTTCGGTTTTACCAACGGGGATAATCAGCATGTTTTCAAGCGGAGTTCCTTTTTTACCTAAAACGGGAGAACCTAAAACACCGCCCGAAACATTTTCATCAAACTGGATGTTCTCATAGGTTTTTGTCCAAACTATTTCGCCGTTTGAAGCATCAATCTTATAAATATAAGAGTCTCTGCCTGCATATTCCGTTGAGGTTCCGAGATAGAGATAGCCCTTGCCGTTTTCGTCAACCTCAAAGGTTGGTGTTCCGTTAATATCGTCTTTCAGATTCTGTGCCCATTCAAGCGCCATTGTATTGGCGTTAACGCAATAGAACATACCGTGGTTATCGCCGATATAGAGATATTCGCCAACAGCAACAACGCTGCTTTCATAGCCGTATCTCTTGCCCGATTTATCGGTATAGCGGGTTTTAACAATGTTTTCAGGTTCAATCGATATTGTTCCTGCTGCTTTATCATAATTGGTATGAAGCTTAATTGTATAAAGAATGCCGCTTTCGCCGGGCCAGATTAAAGTATCAGTTTCTGCATCAACTATGGGGCTTCCGTCAAACGCGCACCAGCCGCCGCTACGCTTAATAAATGGATCTTTACCGCTTTGCTCGTGGAGAATCTTGCCGTCAATAAGGCTGATAATATACATTCTCGGAGGTTTACCGTCACGGTAGTCGCCCGAGCCAACATACATAAGGGGATAGCCTCTAGGGTCAATAGCACCCGAACCCTTGAAGTTCATACCAACCCAAATCGGCTCGCGGGTGTAAGAGCCGTCTTCAATGTCATAAAAATAAATATGACCGTCAAGTGTTGCATAAATAGCTTCAACGAGGTCCTTTTTATCCTTTTTCTCAGGCTTTAAATTCATTATAGACTTGGTTTCCTCGTCCCAACGAACAACTAAGGGCTGACCTGTCCAACCGCAGCCTGTCCATTTCAATGAGCTGATTGATTTAGTCCATTTAGTTGTAAGTGTTTTATTTATTATAACCGTTTCGCCAAAGGTTGCACCTGTGCGATAGTTATTGCCGCGGAAGGTTGTAATACCTTGAACCCGGTTATATTCACTCGCATCGCCGAAAGTTATTTTCTCGGGGCGGGAATAGGTGCTGACAATACTGCCGCCGCTTATTATATCCCATTTAACATTCCAGTTTTTAGGATTGCTGTTTTCGGTAAAAGTAACAGAGTAATTAGGCTTGCTCGGTGTTGAAACAACCGAAGAGGTGCTTTCCTCGGATGAGCTCTGGACTATGAGCGAGCTTTCTTCAGATGGGCTCGAAACATCATTTATTGTGGTTGCTCTATATACAAAGACGCTGAGCACCGCGCATACCGCAACAAGCGCAAGGCAAATTACAGGTATTATTCTTTTCATAAAAATCCCTCCGAAAATATCGGTTTCTAGCACCCACAGTTTAACATATTATGTCGAATTTAGCAAGGGCTAAGGTTTAAAAAGTAAACTTTAGAGAGGTTTAATATCAGTTCATTTCTTTTTCCTCGGGTAACAATGGGATATATTCGTCCCAGCGGTGCTGCCTAATCGGCATAATCGGATGCTTTAAATCATCAAAAACAAGGATTAGAGCAGGGGATATTTTGCCGTAGTTTTGAGCAAATGTGTAACCAACGAGTTTGTTTTTTCTTATTAGACTTTTAGCTAAGCGATGATAACTGAAATATGCCATTTTCATTCTCCTTTTGATTAGTGTTTCTGAAATTGGATATACTATTCTCGAATACTGAATATAAGGAGAATTAAAATGATTGAACAAGACACCATAAGATTATTAAGAGAATGCGATGCAGGGGTTAAAATGGGAATCGCATCAATTAAAGATGTTTTAGACTATGTAAAGTCTGAGGATTTAAAAACTGCGTTATCCGATTGCAAGGATGAACATCAGAAATTAGAGGGAGAGCTTGAAAAAGAACTTGACCGTTATAAAGATGAAGGAAAAGAGCCTAATCCTATTGCAAAGAGTATGTCCTGGATGAAGACAAATATCAAGCTTGTTATGAACGAATCGGACAAAACTATTGCCGACCTTATTACCGACGGCTGCAATATGGGAGTTAAATCACTCAATAAATATCTCAATCAGTATGAGGCGGCGGATGAGCATTCAAAGGATATTGTCAAGAAGCTTATCAAGCTTGAGGACGACCTCGCTAAAAATATCCGAAAATTTTTATAAAAATTATTGACAAGTATGCTTTAGTGTGCTAAAATACATGCAAATCAATGGCTGTGACGAAGACGGTCGTGAGATTGCGCTTTCAGAGAATCGGTGGTTGGTGTGAACCGATAGTAAGATTTCACATAAGACCTATCACTTCCGAGCCGAAAGGCTGAACGCTTTGCTATTAGGCCGATCCGTGAATGCCGCGTTAGTGCAAAAAGGTTGTTAGACCTTAAGGGGCGAGTTTTTTCGCAATTTGAGTGGTACCGCGAGTGAGTATTGTTTTTTCACCCGTCTCAAAGTTTAAACTTTGGGACGGTTATTTTTTTTATTTTTATTAAGGAGGTCTTAATATGTCAACAGTATCTACCAACAAATTATCCGAGGTGGCAAAACGAATTAGGGAGATGCGTGAGATTTACGGTTTTTCGGTTGAAGAAATGGCAAATAAGGCAGAAGTATCTCTCGATGACTATTTAAGCTACGAATCGGGAACCAAGGATTTTCCGTTCACCTTTATACATAAATGTGCTTTAGCATTTGATATTGATATGACCGAATTACTTGAGGGCCATTCCGCAAAGCTTTCGTCTTATACCGTTACAAGAAAAGGCAAAGGAAGACAGACCGCCAAGGAGGACGGAATCGAAATTCGCAATCTTGCTCCTTCCTTCAAGGAAAAGCTTTCAGAACCTTACTGGGTTCGTTATGAATACTCCCCTGAGCTTCAGAACAAGCCTATTCATCTTACGAAGCATAGCGGTCAGGAGTTTGACCTTGTTCTCCAAGGAACATTAAAGGTTCAAATAGGCGAGCATGTTGAGATTCTCAATGAGGGCGACAGTATTTATTATAACAGTTCAACTCCTCACGGAATGATTGCGGTTGAGGGCAAGGATTGTGTTTTCTGCGCAGTTGTTCTCTCGGGTGAGAATGAGGAAGAAGAGGTTGTCAGAAAGAGCATCGTATCTGCAAGGTCAACCGAAAAGCTTATTTGCGAAAAGTTTGTTAAAACCGAAGAAGATGAAAACGGAAGCCTTAAAAAGATTTCGTTCCCCAATAAAGAAACCTTTAACTTCGGCTTTGATATAGTTGATGAGATTGCCAACAATTATCCTGAAAAGCTTGCAATGCTTCATATTGATAAGAATAAGGTTGAGCGCCGCTTTACCTTTAAGGATATCAAGCGAGCAACCTCGCAATGTGCAAACTATTTTACTTCGCTCGGCATTAAGAAGGGCGACCGCGTTATGCTCGTGCTTAAGAGGCATTATCAGTTCTGGTTTGCAATGGTGGCTCTTCATAAATTAGGAGCAATCGCAATTCCTGCAACCAACCAGCTTAAAGACCATGATTTTGTTTATCGCTTTAATGCTGCAGGCGTAAGCGCAATTCTTTGCACCGCTGACGGCGATGTTTCCGATATAGTTGATTCTGCTGCAAAGCAGTGCCCCGAACTTAAAACCAAGATTTTAGTCGGCGGCAATAAAGAAGGCTGGCGCGATTTTGATAACGAATATGGCCTTTTCTCAGGTAAATTTGAGAGAACTGCCGATTCCTCGTGCGGCGATGAGCCTGCATTGATGTTCTTCACTTCGGGAACAACCGGTAATCCTAAAATGGCCTGCCATAAGCATACCTATGCTCTTGGTCATTTTGTAACTGCTAAATACTGGCATTGCTGTGAGCGTGACGGACTTCACTTTACCATTTCCGATACAGGCTGGGGAAAATCGCTTTGGGGCAAGCTTTACGGTCAGTGGCTCTGCGAGGGCGCAGTCTTTGTTTATGACTTTGACCGCTTCGATGCCGCCGATATACTCCCGATGTTCAAGAAGTATAATATAACCACCTTCTGTGCACCGCCCACAATGCTCAGAATGCTTATCAAAGAGGACTTATCAAAGTATGACCTATCCTCAATTCATCACTTGACAACTGCAGGCGAAGCAATGAACCCGGAGGTTGTAAAGCAGTTTGAGGCTGCAACAGGTCTTCAGATAATGGAGGGCTTCGGTCAGACCGAAACCACACTTACCATTGCCAACTTAGTCGGCACTGCCCCAAAATTAGGTTCAATGGGTAAGGCATCTCCGCAGTATGATGTTGATATAGTTGACCCTGACGGCAATTCGGTTCCCAACGGTGAAATTGGCGAAATCGTTGTCCGTCTGGATAACGGCGACCCCTGCGGTCTTTTCAAGGAGTATTACAGAGATGCTGAAAAGACCTCCGAGGCTATGTATGACGGACTTTATCATACAGGCGATACCGCATGGCGTGATGAGGATGGATACTTCTTCTATGTCAGCCGTATTGATGATGTTATAAAGTCATCCGGCTACCGCATAGGACCCTTTGAAATCGAGAGCGTCATCATGGAACTTCCTTATGTTCTTGAATGCGGCGTTTCTGCAGCTCCCGATGAAATGAGAGGGCAGGTTGTTAAGGCAAGCATCGTGCTGACAAAGGGAACTGAGGGCACCGACGAGCTTAAAAAAGAAATTCAAAAGTATGTTAAAGAGCATACCGCTCCTTATAAGTATCCAAGAATTGTTGAGTTCCGCGATGAGTTGCCTAAGACAATAAGCGGCAAAATTCAACGAAATAAGCTTTAATTAGCCCTTTTACCATTAAAAAAAATATTGACAAACAAACCGAGGATATGATATTATAACTTAAGTTATAAAAGCATTGACGAAGAGGGCGTTGAAGGCTCTTCCTCAAGAGAAGCGGCGGATGGTGCGAGCCGTTAGGAAGATTTCAATGTTTGTAGCTTCTGAGCTGAGAGGAAGAAAGCATCTTGTGAGTAGAGCCTCTCCGTGATTGCCGCGTAAGTGCATACGGGTTATTTGACCTTGAGTGGCGTTTAACGCAATTTGAGTGGTACCGCGGGTTTGCAAACTTACAAACTCGTCTCAAAGTATTTTATCTTTGGGACGGGTTTTTTTCGTCCCATAACGGAGGATACAATGAACAGTATTACAGAACTTGATTTGAGAATCAAAGAAATGGCGCGACGCATTTATGAGCTTCGCGAAATTGAAAATTTAACAACTGCCGAAATGGCATTAAAAACAGGCGTTACCGAGCAGGAGTATATTGATTGCGAAAGCGGAAAGAGCGATCTTAACTTTGCTTTCCTTTATCGTTGTGCTCAGGCCTTGAGGGTTGACGTTACCGATATTATTGAGGGCTCGAGCCCCCGTCTTGCCGGCTATACTGTAACGAGAAAAGGCGAGGGCCAGCGAATCGAGCAGGCTCATGGAATGGTTTATTATAACCTTGCTTCTGCTTTTAAAAACAGAATTGCAGAGCCTTTGTTCGTTGTTTCAGGCTATGATGCTGCGGCTCAGGATAAGGATATCGAGCTCACAACCCATGAGGGTCAGGAATGCGATATTATCGTAAAAGGCGCCTTAAAGGTTCAGGTTGGTAATCATATTGAGATTTTAAGAGAGGGCGACAGTATTTATTACGATAGCTCGACTCCTCACGGTATGATTGCAACTGAGGGTGCTGACTGTATTTTTTATGCTATAGTTCTTAACCCCGCGGGTGAGCCGATTTCAACTTATACTCATAGCGGTATTAAGGAATTTACCGTTGTTCCCAAACAGCGTGTTAAAATTGGTAATGAAAACCGCGTTTGGCAGGATTTTATTACACCTACCGAGGATGAAAACGGCACCATTACTAAAATTGATTTTAAGAATGATGATGAATTTAACTTCGCGTTTGATGTTATTGACCGCTTGGGTCGTGAAAAGCCTGATAAATTAGCGATGATTCATCTTGACCGCGAGAAAATAGAGCGCAGATTTACATTCTCGGATATTAAACGCGCATCTTCTCAGACTGCCAACTACTTTAAGTCGTTGGGCATCGGCCGCGGCGATAAGGTTATGCTGATTTTGAAGCGCCATTATCAGTTCTGGTTCTCAATTCTTGCGTTACATAAATTGGGTGCTATTGCGATTCCCGCAACCAATCAGCTTAAAGAGCATGATATTACATATAGAATCAATGCCGCAGGCGTTAAGGCAGTTATCTGCACCGCTGACGGCGATGTTTCAAAAGAGGTTGAAGCAGCAGAGAAGAATTGCAATTGCTTAGAAACCAAAATTATGGTTGGTGGCTGCCGCGAGGGCTGGAAAAATTTTGATGAGGAATATAGCCTTTATACAGGTAAATTCGAGCGCACCGAGGATTCTCCCAAGGGTGATGATACAATGCTTATGTATTTCACCTCGGGAACAACCGGCAACCCAAAAATCGCAGTTCATAACTATAAATATCCGTTAGGCCATTTTATAACCGCAAAGTATTGGCATTGTGTTAACCCCGAGGGTATCCATTTTACAATATCGGATACAGGTTGGGCAAAGGCCGCTTGGGGTAAGATTTACGGACAATGGCTTTGTGAAACAGGTCTTTTTGTTTATGACTTTGATAGATTTGAAGCCGCAGACCTGCTTCCGATGTTTGAAAAGTATCATATTACCACATTCTGTGCACCGCCGACAATGCTCAGAATGATGGTCAAGCAGGATATTTCAAAATATGATTTATCCTCGGTTGAACATATGACCACCGCAGGTGAGGCACTTAACCCTGAGGTATTCCGTCAGTTCCAGGCCGCAACAGGTCTTCAGATTATGGAGGGCTTCGGTCAGACCGAAACAACCTGCGCTCTTGCCAACTTAACCGGAACAAGAACCAAGGTTGGCTCAATGGGTAAGCCTGTTCCTCTTTATGATATTCATTTGCTTGATTCAGACGGTCAAGAGGTTGATGTTGGTGACGTTGGTGAGATTTGTATAAATGTTGCAAATAAGGCGCCCAACGGTTTGTTCAGAGGTTATTATAGGGACGAGGAAAAAACCGCAGAATGCTGGCATGACGGTTTCTATCACACAGGCGATACCGCATGGCGCGATGAAGACGGTTATTTCTGGTATGTTGGCCGCATTGATGATGTTATCAAGTCCTCAGGCTACCGCATAGGACCCTTTGAAATTGAAAATGTTATTATGGAGCTTCCTTATGTTTTAGAGTGCGGCGTTTCTGCGGCACCCGATGAGGTTCGCGGTCAGGTTGTTAAGGCAAGTATTGTTCTTACAAAGGGAACAGAGCCTACCGAGGAACTCAAAAAAGAGATTCAGTCTTACGTTAAAAACAGAACGGCTCCTTATAAGTATCCGAGAATTGTTGTTTTCCGCGATGAGCTGCCTAAAACAACAAGCGGAAAGATTCAGCGTAATAAGCTTTAGGAAAATTATATGAAATTCAAAAGAATAACTATTATTTCGGGCCATTACGGAAGCGGAAAAACAAATATTGCCGTTAATCTTGCTTTGGATTTAAAAAGCCGAGCAGAAAATGTTGCATTAGCGGATATTGATATTGTTAATCCGTATTTCAGGTCAAAGGATAGCGAGGAAATGCTAAAAAAAGCAGGAATTCGTCTTATCTGTTCCGAATATGCAAACTCGAATGTTGATATTCCGGCATTGCCGCAAGATATGTATAGCGTTACCGATGATAAATCGCTTTTCAGTATTCTTGATGTTGGCGGAGATGAAAGAGGTGCTTTGGCACTTGGAAGAATAGCTCCCAAAATAAGAGAAGAAAATGATTTCGATATGCTATACGTTGTTAACAAGTTCAGACCTTTAACCAAGGATGCCAATAGCGCAATTGAAATAATGTGCGAGATTGAAGCTGCTTGCGGTCTTAAGTTTACAGGTATTATCAACAACTCGAATCTGGGACCTGAAACAAAAATGGAGGATGTTTTGAACTCCTTGGAATATGCAAATGAAATTTCAAGGCTTACAAATCTCCCGATAGTGCGGACAACGGTTGAGGAAAAACTTTTCGAACCGTTAAAAGGGAAAATAGAAAATCTGTATCCTTTATCGATGCAGAAAAAAATTTAAAGGCGACACGAATATGGCTGTTTTAACCTTCAAAACTGACAAATGTAAGGGCTGCGGCCTTTGTGTTGATGCTTGCCCCAAGGGCGTTCTTACCCTTGCCGCAGATAAAATCAATGCAAAGGGTCATCATCCCGTTGAGGCGAAAGAACCTGAAAAATGTATTGGATGTGCATTCTGCGCAACTATGTGCCCCGATTGCATAATCAAGGTAGAAAGGTAAGTGAGCAAAATGGCAGATAAGGTATTGATGAAAGGCAATGAGGCTATTGCAGAGGCTGCTATAATTGCAGGATGCCGTCATTATTTCGGTTATCCTATAACTCCGCAGACCGAGGTTGCCGCTTACATGGCAAAGAGAATGCCAAAAATCGGCGGAACATTCTTGCAGGCCGAGAGTGAAATTGCCGCTATAAATATGGTTTACGGCGTTGCTTCAACAGGCAAACGCGTTATGACCTCATCTTCAAGCCCGGGAATTTCCTTAAAGGGCGAGGGTATTTCATATCTTGCAGGTGCTGACCTGCCGGCACTTATTGTTAATGTTCAGCGTGGAGGCCCCGGTCTTGGCGGTATTCAGCCTTCTCAGTCTGACTATTTCCAGGCGACCAAGGGCGCCGCTCATGGTGACTTCCATATGATAGTTTTGGCTCCTAATTCGGTTCAGGAAATGGCAGAGCTCACAGTTAAGGGCTTTGACCTTGCCGATAAATACAGAATGACCTCTATGATTCTTGCAGACGGAACGATGGGTCAGATGATGGAACCTGTTTCACTTGATTTTGCAGTTTCTGAGCCTATCGAGAAGCCTTGGGCAGTCACAGGCACAAAATGCGAAAGACAGCATAACATCATCAACTCGCTTTTCTTAAAGCCGGAAGAGCTTGAAAAAACCAACTTTGAACGCTATGAGCGTTATAAGGTTATTGAGGAAAATGAGGTTATGTTTGAGGAATATATGATGGATGATGCTGAAATCTGCATCGCAGCCTTCGGTATTGCCGCTCGTGTTTCCAAAAACGCTATTGATGAGGCAAGAAAGCAGGGGATAAAGGTTGGTCTTATCCGCCCTATAACCCTTTGGCCTTTCCCCAATAAAGTCTTTGCTAAGGCAGCAGAGCATGTTAAGCAGTTTATTTCTGTAGAGCTTTCTATGGGTCAGATGATTGAGGATGTTCGTCTTGCAACAGGCTGCAAGGTTCCCGTAACCTTATGCAACCGCACAGGCGGTATGATTCCTTCGCCCGAGCAGGTTCTCGAAGCAATAGTAAAAGCAAATAACGGAGGTGAAAAATAATGGTAGTTTTCGATAAACCTAAAGCACTCGCAGATGTGCCTTTTCATTATTGCCCCGGTTGCACCCACGGTATAGTTCACCGTTTGGTTGCAGAGGTTATTGATGAACTCGGCATTGAAGGCAGAACCATCGGTATAGCACCGGTTGGCTGCTCTGTTATGGCTTATGACTACTTCAACTGCGATATGATTGAGGCAGCCCATGGCCGCGCTCCTGCAGTTGCAACGGGTGTTAAGCGTTCAGACCCTGAGAATATTGTATTTACATATCAGGGTGATGGTGACTTAGCATCTATCGGTATGGCAGAAACCGTTCATTCTGCAGCAAGAAATGAAAATATAACCATTATTTTTATCAACAATGCAATATATGGTATGACCGGCGGTCAGATGGCTCCGACCTCTTTACCCGGTCAGGTTACTCAGACCTCGCCTTACGGCCGTGATACTAATGCTTGCGGTTTTCCGATAAAGGTTTGTGAGATGCTTTCTCAGCTTGACGGCCCTGAGTATCTTGAAAGAGTTGCAGTTAACAATGTTAAAAATGTTAAGAATGCAAAGAAGGCTATTAAGAAGGCTTTTGAAAATCAGGTAAACGGCAAGGGATTCTCTTTGGTTGAGGTTATCTCAAGCTGTCCTACTAACTGGGGTATGACTCCTGCAAAGGCACTTGAATGGATAGACGAAAAAATGATTCCTTATTATCCGTTAGGGGTATATAAGGATAGAAGCGCTGAGTAAGGAGGAACCGTTATGAGCACAACACAGTATCTTATAGCCGGTTTCGGCGGTCAGGGAATTCTCTTTTCGGGTAAATTCTTGGCATATAAAGGCTTAACCGATGGAGCAAATGTGAGTTGGCTTCCGTCTTATGGCCCCGAAATGCGCGGAGGCACCGCAAGCTGCAGTGTTATTATCAGTGATAACGCAGTTGGTTCTCCTATTGTTTCTAATCCTGATGTTCTTATTGCTATGAATCTTCCTTCACTTGATAAGTATGAGGACACGGTTGTTCCCGGAGGAATGATTTTTGTTGATTCAACCCTTATTGAGCGCAAGGTTAAGAGAACCGATGTCAAGGTTTTCTATGTTCCTTCAACCAAGCTTGCTGATGAGAATAAAATGCCTAAGCTTGCAAATATGATAATTATGGGCAAGGTCTTGGCAGAAACCAACGGATTTAACGATGAAGAGGGCGTTAATAATGCTCTTAAGAAGGTTATTTCCGCAAAGCATAGCGATATGCTTGAGATTAACCTCAATGCAATGCGTATCGGCAGAGATTTTAAATAAAGGTGGCTAATAAAATGGAAATTTCCATAACAAAAACAACTGAACCGGCCGAAAAACCTGATAGCAGTATTTTAGGCTTCGGTAAATATTTTACTGACCATATGTTTATAATGGATTACTCTCAAGGGGAGGGTTGGCATGATGCAAGAATAGTGCCGTTTGGCAGATTCCCGATTCATCCCGCTTCAACCGTCCTCCATTACGGCTCCGAAATTTTTGAGGGCTTAAAGGCATACAGAAAGGCTGACGGCAGCGTTCAGATGTTCCGTCCTTTAGAGAACATTCGCAGAATGAATCGCTCGGCAGCTCGTATGTGCTTGCCAGAGATTCCGGAAGACCTTGCTTTAGAGGTTTTGACAAAGTTTGTTAAGTTAGAGCAGGATTGGGTTCCTTCGGCTAACGGAACTTCGCTTTATATCCGTCCCTTTATGTTCGGTAATGATGAATCCTTGGGTGTTCATTCGGTTAAGAATGCAACATTTATGATTATTACTTCGCCCGTTGGAAGCTATTATAAAGAGGGTATTAACCCCGTTAAGATTATGATTGAGTCTGAGGATGTTCGCGCAGTTCGCGGCGGAACAGGCGAGGCAAAGTGCGGAGGTAACTATGCCGCAAGTAACCGTGCAGGCGAAAGAGCAGAGCTGATGGGTTATTCTCAGGTTCTTTGGCTCGATGGCGTCCAGAGAAAGTATATTGAAGAAGTCGGCGCTATGAACGTTATGTTCAAAATCAACGGCGAGGTTGTAACACCTATGCTTGCAGGCTCGATTTTACCCGGTATAACAAGAAAATCCATCTTAGAACTTCTCAAAAAAGAGGGTATTCCGGCAACCGAGCGCCTTATCAGCGTTGATGAGCTTGTTGAGGCTATGGAAAACGGCACTCTCGAAGAGGCCTGGGGCTGCGGAACAGCTGCGGTTGTTTCTCCTATCGGAGAGCTTTGCTATAACGGCAAGAAATATGCTGTTAACGGTGGAAAGATAGGCGAGCTTACTCAGCATCTCTATGACACCCTTACCGGTATTCAGTGGGGCAAGATTGAGGATACTTTCGGTTGGACATATTCGCTCTGAAATTTAAAAAAAGATATTGACAAATGACATTTCATTTGCTATAATCATCAAAACAATTTAAATGCGTTGAAGGAATTATTTGCTTTACAAAATTGCATTTCAGAGAGCCGTTGTTGCTGTGAAACGGTATGTAACGTATGGCAAAGTCTCGTTCCGGAGCAGAGCTTCTGAATAATAGTAAGAGGCTACGGCCGGCCCCGTTATCATGGCAAAAGGCTTGTTAGAGCTTTATTTTGAGTGGCTGCATTATTGCAGTAATCAGGGTGGTACCGCGAGTTAATTATTCGTCCCTGAAGCTATATTAGCTTCAGGGACTTTTTGTTTTATTTTTAAAAGAGGTGTTACAAAATGAAACAGATTAAGGTAATTGATATGACCCTTGCAAACAGAGCAGAGTCGCTATCTTTCAAGGAAAAGATTGAAACTGCAAGACAACTGGATAGACTGGGTGTAAGTGTTATTGACCTACCCGAAATCGTTAATATTACAACCGATTCCTTGCTTGTTCGCACAATTGCTGCCTTCCTTAAAAACAGCACAATTTCTGTTTGCGCAGGAATGAGCGAGCAGGGAATAGAAACTGCCGCTGCGGCACTTTCTGCGGCTAAAAATGCAAGGGTTAAAATCAGCATTCCTGTATCTGCCGTTAAAATGGAATATGTTTGCCATAAAAAGCCTGATAAAATATTAGAGCTTGCTAAAACCTTGTTTGCGTTGGCTGATCAGAAGTTCTCAGATGTTGAATTCTTTGCTGAGGATGCAACAAGAGCAGAAACCGCATTCTTAGAGCAGATTATCACAGAAGCGGTTTCAGCCGGCGTTAAAACCGTAACCCTTTGCGATGATGAGGGCGCAATGCTTCCTGATGAATTTGCAGAGTTTATAAAGAATACTAAAGAGGCTATTCCGGCGCTTAATAATGTATCGCTCGGTGTTGCTTCCAAAAGCGCTAACGGAATGGCAACTGCTTCGGCTCTTATGGCAATTAAAGCGGGCGCTGATGAGATTAAATGCGCGGTTGGCATTAAGGATATGCCTAAGATAAAAGAACTCGGCAATGTTCTTTGCTACGGTTCTGAAAAACTGGGCGTTAAGGCCGAGCTTAACTGGACTGAAATCAACAGAATTTTAAAGCAGATTGAATGGATTTGCGGTGCCGCTGATAAAGATGAGGTTGCTCAAAGCGTCGCTTCTGCACAAACAGAAGCCGATACTCCGCTTGATGCCAATGATACTCTTGAAACAGTGACCGGCGCAGTTAAAGCTCTCGGTTACGAGCTTTCTGATGAAGATTATGTTAAGGTTTATGATGAGTTTTGCCGTCTGGCAGGTCGCAAAAAGGTAAGCTCTAAAGAACTTGACGCTATTGTTGCCAGCGTTGCTTTACAGGTCCCGCCGACATATCAGCTTATAAGCTATGTTATCAACAATGGTAACATTATTACCGCTTCGGCACAGATTACTTTGAAAAAAGACGGTAAGGAAATTTCAGGTATTTCTATCGGCGATGGCCCGGTTGATGCTTCATTTAGAACTCTGGAGCAGATTATAGGTCATCACTTTGAGCTTGATGATTTTCAGATTCAGTCGGTAACTGAGGGAAGAGAGGCTGTTGGTTCTGCAATAGTAAAGCTTCGCCATAACGGAAAGCTTTATTCGGGTAACGGTGTTTCAACCGATATTATCGGTTCTTCTATCCGCGCCTATATCAATGCAGTCAACAAGATAGTTTACGAGGAGAATTAAGATGAAACTCTCATTTTCTACAAAGGGTTGGCATAACCGAACCTTTGACGAATTTTGTAATATAGCTAAAGAACTGCGCTTTGCAGGAATTGAGCTGCATAATGTTCAAAACCGTCTTTTTACCGATAAGGAAAGCGCTTTTCAGGATTATGCAACCGCTCAAACCTTGCGTAAGCTCTATGAAATGAAGCTCAGCATTCCTTGTATTGACAGTATTGGTGACCCCGCCGATAAGAATACTGTCGGTGATTCCTTAAAAGAAATCAGAGAATGCATAAGAATTGCCGAGAATCTTCATATTCCCGGTATCAGAGTTCATGCAAAGGCTCATGGCGCAGGTGACGTTGAAACAGTTGAGGAGTTTTTAAAAGAGATTTTGCCTGAGGCAGAGGCTGCAGGTGTAACTCTGCTTTTTGAAACAAGCGGTCTTTTTTGCAATACCGCAAAGCTGCGCGATTTGTTGGAGCATTTTGCTTGTGATAGCCTTGCAGCTTTATGGGATTTAAACTCTCCTTATTTTGAAGAAGGTGAAAAGCCTGAAAAAACCATAGAAAACCTTGGCGCTTATGTTAAACACATTCATATTAAGGATGCTACAAAAACTTCTGACGGCACTAAATTCTGCCTTATGGGCGAGGGCGAGTTGCCTATTGCAGATATGATATTGGCTTTGCGCTCGGTTAACTATGACGGTTTTATTTCGCTCGAATGGTCGCCCGAATGGTGCCCCGAGATTGACGATATAGAAATCATTCTTTCTCAGTTTGAAAACTATATGAGTCAGTTTACCGATACTTCAAAAACAGGTAATACCTATTATTATAACGAGCAGCATACCGGTAAGTTTATCTGGAAAAAGGATTTGCTTATTGATTTAACCTTCCCGCAGGTGCTTGATAAAATGGTTGAGGAGTTCCCTGACCAGTTGGCTTTCAAATATACAACCTTAGACTATACAAGAACCTATTATGAATTCCGCAAGGATGTTGATACCTTTGCCCGTTCGCTCGTTTCATTGGGCGTTAAAGCAGGTGACCATGTTGCAGTTTGGGCAACCAACGTTCCGCAGTGGTATATTGCTTTCTGGGCAACAACTAAAATAGGCGCTGTCTTGGTTACTATGAATACCGCATATAAGATTCATGAGGCTGAATACTTGCTCAAGCAGTCGGATACCCATACACTTATTATGGTTGACGGCTTCAGAGACTCAAACTATTCGGCAATTATTGCTGAGCTTTGCCCCGAGCTTGAAAACACAAAAGAGGGTCAGCCGCTCCATAGCCGCAGACTGCCTTTCTTAAGAAATGTTATTACTGTTGGCTTTAAACAGAAGGGCTGTTTAACCTGGGAGGACGCTATTTTAAGAGCGCACACCGTTCCCATTGAAGAGGTTTACAGAATGGCGGCCGCCGTTGATAAAGACGATGTTTGCAATATGCAATACACATCGGGCACAACAGGCTTCCCAAAAGGCGTTATGCTGACTCATTATAATGTTGTTAACAACGGTAAATATATCGGCGACCATATGGACCTTTCAACTGCAGACAGAATGATGATTCAGGTTCCGATGTTCCATTGCTTTGGTATGGTGCTTTCTATGACGGCATCTATGACTCATGGCGCAACTATGTGTCCGTTGCCGTATTTCTCACCTAAGCCTGCGCTTAACTGCATCAATTCCGAAAAAATAACCTGCTTTAACGGTGTTCCGACAATGTTTATCGCAATGATGCAGCATCCTGATTTTGAAAAGACCGATTTCTCTCATATAAGAGTTGGTATTATGGCAGGCGCAAACTGCCCTGCAGACCTTATGAAGAAGGCAACCGAGGTTATGAATATGAAGCAGATTGTTTCTGTTTACGGTCAGACCGAGGCTTCTCCGGGTTGCACAATGAGTAGCTACTATGATTCATTAGAGGTCAGAACCGAAACGGTAGGTAGTGCCTTTGCAAATGTTGAATGTAAGGTTATCAATCCTGAAACAGGGGAGGACTGCGCCGATTTTGAAAACGGCGAGTTTGTTGCTCGAGGCTACAACATAATGAAGGGCTATTATAAAATGCCCGTTGCAACCGCTGAGGCAATTGATAGCGAAGGCTGGCTCCACACGGGCGACCTTGCCTGCCGCAGACCTGACGGAACATATTTGATTACCGGAAGACTTAAAGATATGATTATCCGCGGCGGAGAGAATATCTATCCTAAGGAAATTGAGGAGTTTATCTATACCTGCGACAAGGTTCGTGATGTTCAGGTTATCGGCGTTCCCGACCAAAGATATGGCGAGGAAATCATGGCCTGCATTATTCTTAAAGACGGCGAAGCAATGACCGAGGAAGAAATGAGAACCTATATAACTGAGCATATGGCTCGCCACAAGGTTCCTCGATATATTGAGTTTGTTGATTCCTTCCCGATGAATGCCGCAGGTAAAATCCTTAAATACAAGATGCGTGAAGACGCAGCAAAGAGATTAGGTTTAAAATAAAATGATAAATGATATTTGTGTCATAGACTCGCATTGTCACATTTATCCCGAGAAAATAGCCGCTGCCGCCGTAAATGGAACCGATAAGTTCTACGGTGGCAAATCGGTTTGTTTAGGGTTAGTTGATGATTTGTTAAGCGAGGGAAAAAAGGCGGGAATTGACCGCTTTATAGTTCAATCTGTTGCAACAACTCCGCATCAGGTTGCCAAAATAAATGAGTTTATAGCCATTGAGGTTTCAAAGCACCCCGAAAAGCTGACTGGTCTTGGAACCCTGCATCCCGAAAGCGAGGATATAGAGGGCGATTTAAAACGCCTGATGTCTTTAGGACTTCATGGTGTTAAGCTTCATCCGGATATACAAGGGTTTAAAATTGACGATTACCGTTGCCTTAAGATATATGAGCTTTGCGAAAAGTATAATATGCCAATTTTAATGCATACGGGCGATAACCGATATGATAACTCAAACCCCAACCGACTTATACCTGTGCTCGAAATTTACAAGGACCTTATAATCGTTGGCGCGCATATGGGTGGCTGGTCGATTTGGGAGGAGGCCTCAAAGAAGTTATGCGGCTATAAAAACTTCTATGTTGATTGCTCTTCAAGCTTCGCTTATATTTCAAAAGAGGTTGCTAAGGAGATAATTTGCCGTTATACACCACAAAAAGTTCTCTTTGCAACCGATTATCCTATGTGGTCTCCAAAAAAAGAGGTTGAAATTTTTCTCTCTTTGGAGTTTAATAGTAATGAGATGAAACTTATGCTTTGTGAGAACGCAAAAAAAGTTTTTAAAATGGAGTGATATAATTGAAAAAACAGAGAATTGAAACAACATGTGTTCAGGGCGGATACAGACCCGGTAACGGCGAACCCCGTCAGATACCTGTTTATCAGAGCACAACCTTTAAATATAGCACAAGCGAGGATATGGGAAAGCTATTTGACCTTGAGGCAAGCGGCTATTTTTATACCCGTTTGCAGAACCCCACTAACGATTATGTTGCACAGAAGATTTGCGAATTAGAGGGCGGAACTGCCGCAATGCTTACCTCATCGGGTCAGGCGGCATCCTTCTATTCAATTTTCAATATCGCATCTTGTGGCGACCATATTGTTTCTTCATCAACAATCTATGGCGGAACCTTTAACCTTTTCTCGGTAACTATGAAGAGAATGGGTATTGAGTTTACCTTTGTTTCTCCGGATTGCTCCGATGAAGAATTAGAGGCAGCCTTCAAGCCTAATACAAAGGCGGTTTTCGGCGAAACTATTGCCAATCCCGCGCTAACTGTTCTTGATATTGAGCGTTTTGCAAATGCGGCTCACAAACATGGCGTTCCGCTTATTATCGATAACACCTTTGCAACCCCCGTTAATTGCCGCCCGTTTGAATGGGGCGCAGATATTGTAACCCATTCAACCACTAAGTATATGGATGGTCATGGTGCCGCTGTTGGCGGTTGCATTGTTGATTCGGGTAAATTCGATTGGACTGCTCATGCTGATAAATTCCCCGGACTTTGCACACCTGACGAAAGTTATCACGGTGTAACCTATGTTGAACGCTTTGGCTTAGAGGGCGCATTCATAACCAAGGCTACTGCTCAGCTTATGCGTGATTTTGGCTCTATCCAATCTCCGCAGAATGCTTTCCTTCTTAATATGGGTCTTGAGAGCCTCCATGTCAGAATGAAGCGTCACTGCGAAAACGCTCAGGCGGTTGCGGAATTTTTAGTTAACGACCCGAGAGTTGCTTGGGTTACTTATCCGAGCCTTAAGGGTGATAAATATTATGATTTGGCACAGAAGTATTTGCCCAACGGCAGTTGCGGTGTTGTTTCATTTGGTGTTAAGGGTGGCAGAAAGGCCGCTGAAGCATTTATGAAGAAATTAAAGATTGCCGCTATTGAAACTCATGTTGCTGATGCCAGAACCTGCTGCTTGCATCCTGCAAGCGCAACCCACCGTCAGATGACCGATAGCGAGCTTATCGCTGCAGGTGTTGGTCCTGACCTTATCCGTTTCTCCTGCGGTATTGAAAACAGCGAGGACCTTATTGAAGATATCAAACAGGCGCTTGATAAAATTGAGGTGATTTAATTTGCCGATCAGAATTCCTAATGACTTGCCGGCGGTCAAAACTTTAAATGATGAAAATATCTTTGTGATGACCGAAAAAAGGGCAATCACTCAGGATATAAGACCGCTTAAAATTCTTTTGCTCAATTTAATGCCTAAAAAAATCGAGACTGAAACCCAGTTATCAAGACTTCTTGGTAACTCGCCGCTTCAGGTCGATTTGGAGCTTATTCATACAAGAACCCACCATTCGAAAAACACCTCCAAGGAGCATTTGCTTTCTTTCTATAAGACATTTGACGATGTTAAGGAAAGAAATTTTGACGGTATGATTATTACCGGCGCTCCCGTTGAAAAAATGGATTTTGAAGAGGTTGATTATTGGGATGAGCTTTGCGAGATAATGGAATGGAGCAAAACCCATGTTTATAGCACCTTCCATATCTGCTGGGGCGCTCAGGCAGGGCTTTACTACCATTACGGTATAAAAAAATCTTTAATGGATAAAAAGCTTTTTGGTGTTTTCCCACATAATGTGGAATATAAAAATTCTATTTTACTCCGTGGATTTGATGAGGAGTTTATGGTGCCTCATTCAAGATATACCACCATCAGCGAGACAGATATTGAAAAGATTAAAGACCTGCGTATTCTTGCAACCTCAAAAAAAGCAGGAGTATTCGCCGTTTCAACCGATGGCGGTAGGCAAATTTTCATAACAGGGCATCCTGAGTATGATAAGGATACCCTTAAAAATGAGTTTTTAAGGGATAGAAATGAGGGGTTAGACACAGCACTCCCTGAAAATTATTTCCCGAATGATGACGAAACCAAGGAACCTATAGTTTCCTGGCGTTCTCATGCAAATCTGCTTTATTCAAACTGGCTTAACTATTATGTTTATCAGTCAACGCCATACGATATTACAGAGATTAAATAATAAAAAACCGCCAAGGCAAAAGCTGATATTCACCCCAAAAGTCAGACACTTTTGGAGGTGCATATCAAAAGCCTTGGCGGTTTTATTTTTAAATGATTTGTTTTTTCTTTAATCGGTTAATTAGGAACAAACCTATTAAGAGGATAACAGGGAAGATGGCTGCAGCTAAAATACCAATATGCAGGTTATCATTAAATGCGCCTGAAACAAAGCCTGCAACGGTTGGACCTAAGGTGCAACCTAAATCGCCCGAGAGCGCCAGCATTGCAAATAGCGCGGTGCTTGCGCTTTTCATTGTATCAGAGGCCTTACTGTATGTTCCCGGCCACATTATGCCAATTGATAATCCGCATATACTGCAGCCTATCATACCTATAACGGGAATTTTAACAAGCGCAATTATAAGATAGGATATAACGCAAAGAATGCCGCTAAAGGTCATAAACTTATCGAGGTCAATTTTATCACCGAATTTTCCGTAGAACCAACGGGAAAGGCCCTGGAAGAAGGAGAAAGCCATAGGACCTGCAAGGTCGCCTACTGTTTTGCTGACCTTTAATCCTTGTTCCGCAAAGGCTGAGGACCATTGGCCTACAGCAAGCTCGCTTGCGCCTGACGCCATCATCATTATTGCAAATATCCAGAATATTTTAGTGCTGAAAAGTTCTTTTAAGGATAATCTGCCGTGGCCGCTTTCTTGCTCGGGAATGGGAACTATTGAGAAAGAGATACTGTTTAAAAGTGGGATAATAGTCCAGAGCAGAGTTAAAACTTTCCAATTATCCGTTCCGAAGAAATGGAAGAAGACGGTTGACAGTAAAACGACGCCAACATAGCCCCAGCAGTAAAAAGAATGAAGCATACTCATCGCTTTTTCTTTATTCTTGATGGGGCAGGACATAGCGATAGGGCTTGCCAAAACCTCCAACAGACCGCTGCCGATTGCGTAAATAATAACCGAAATTAAAAGACCCGAAAGCTTTGAAGGAAGTATTTCGGGCAAAATTGTTAAACCAACAAGGCCCAAAGCGGCAAATAGGTGGGCGGCAATTATAGATGTTCTGTAGCCGATTTTATCAACAAACTTAGCCGATAAAAAATCAACAATTAGCTGAGTAACGAAATTAACCGTAATAAGTAGAGTTATTTTTTCAAGCGGTATGTTGTATGTTTTTGAAAAGGTTAAAAACAAAAGCGGAACATACCCAACAACAATGGCCTGTGAAACAAATCCAACGAAGCAGGAAAACACCGTTGCATTATAGTTTTTCTTCAAGTGAATCACTACCTAAAATATGATCTAACCATTTTAACACCATATGTTTAAAATTTCAACCGATTTCATAATATTCATAAAATAGTGAATATTTATTAAAATTTGAATATATATTGAATTGTCGGTTTAAAAGTGTGTTTATTGTGTATAAAAAAGAGCAAATAAAGTCTTTATGATTAGTGAAAACTAAAAAACATTAAAATTTTATGCAAAAACACTTGCATAAATATTCTTAATATGGTATTATCATTACATAAAATTTCAAACGGCATTAAAAACCGCAAATTCGGAGGAAATCAAAATGGCTCTAAAGAAATATAAAAAGATAGTGCTTGCCTATTCGGGCGGTCTTGATACATCTATTATCATTCCTTGGTTAAAGGAAAACTATGGTGACCCTGAGATTATCGCAGTATCAGGCAACGTTGGTCAGGCTGATGAGCTTGAGGGTCTTGAGGAAAAGGCTCTTAAAACAGGTGCATCAAAGGTTTATGTTGAAGATTTGACCGAGGAGTTTGTTAACGATATTATTGTTCCTTCTGTTCAGGCAGGAGCAAAATATGAGGATTATCTCTTAGGAACCGCTTTTGCGAGACCCATTATCGGCAAAAGGCTTGCTGAGATTGCTATTGCTGAGGGCGCAGATGCTATCTGCCATGGCTGCACAGGTAAGGGCAATGATCAGGTGCGTTTTGAACTTGCAATTAAGGCCTTTGCTCCCGGCATGAAGATAATTGCTCCTTGGAGAGAGTGGGATATTAAATCTCGTGAGGAGGAGATTGAATACGCTGAGGCTCATAATGTTCCTTTGAAGATTAACCGTGAAACCAACTATTCTAAGGATAAGAACCTCTGGCATCTTTCTCATGAGGGTCTTGACCTTGAGGATACCGGCAATGAGCCGCTTTATGAAAAAGAAGGCTTTTTGGAGATGGGTGTTTCTCCCATTGCTGCACCCGATGAGCCAACCTATATTACTTTAGAGTTTGAACAGGGTAAGCCTGTTGCCTATAATGGCAAAAAGATGAACGCTAAAGAAATCATCTTAAAGCTTAACGAGGTTGGCGGTAAGAACGGTATCGGTTTGCTTGATATAGTTGAGAACAGACTTGTTGGTATGAAATGCCGCGGTGTTTACGAAACCCCCGGCGGTGAGATTCTTTATGCTGCACACAACTATCTTGAAACCCTTTGCCTCGATAAGATGACAATGCATAAAAAGCAGGAGCTCTCTGTATGCTTTGCAGAGCTTGTTTATAACGGTCTTTGGTATTCTCCGTTAAGAGAGGCACTCTCTGCATTCGTAACAAAAACTCAGGAGCACGTTACAGGTAAAGTTCGTCTTAAACTCTACAAGGGCAACATCATCAAAGCGGGTGCTTGGAGTGATTGGTCGCTCTATTCTGAGGAGATTGCAACCTTCGGTGAGGATAATGTTTATGACCAGAAGGATAGCGCAGGTTTCATAAATCTTTGGGGACTTCCTACCTCGGTTGCCGCTGCAGTTAAGAGGAAAAACGAGCAAAAATAAGCAATTTGCAAATTAGACTAAAATCTTTGGTAAATCGGTCTGTTATGAGGGTCATAACAGACCGATTTTTTGTCGATTTTTCATACATTCTCAGATTGACAAAATTATGGCATTATGATATACTTATAAAATCAATTTATATATCCTTTGCGACTGACGGAATAGGTGGGTTACCACAATGGAACAAGGGATATCTTAATGCCGACCGTCTGGGCGCACTTAAACTTAAAGGCTTAAGTGCGCCTTAATTATATTTTAAGGAGGACACGCAATGAAAAAGATTGCCATTATAATGGGTAGCGATAGCGATTTGCCAATCGTAAAAAAAGCAATCGATATGTTGGAACAGTTCTCGGTGCCTTATGAGGTTCATGTCTATTCGGCTCACAGAACTCCCGAAGAATCAGCCGCTTTCAGTAAATCAGCCAGAGCCAATGGTTTTGGTGCAATTATTGCGGCCGCAGGTATGGCTGCTCATTTAGCGGGGGCTATTGCCGCTAATACAACATTGCCGGTTATCGGAATACCGGTTTCATCAGCAAATTTAGGTGGTATTGACGCGCTGCTTTCGACCGTTCAGATGCCTACAGGAATCCCTGTCGCAACTGTTGCCGTAAACGGTGCCGCCAATGCCGCTTTGTTATGTATTGAGATTTTAGCAGTTGAGGATAAGGAGCTTGCAGATAAGCTTTTAGCTAAGCGCAAAACCGATTATGAAACAGTTCTTTCAAAGAACGCTAAGGTTGAAGAAGAATTTAATTAATTATTTTAATTTAAGGAGAAATAAATTATGAAAAAGATTTACACCGGAAAAACAAAAGACGTATTTGCATTAGACAACGGCAATTATTTGCTCAAGTTTAAAGATGACTGCACCGGTAAAGACGGTGTTTTTGACCCGGGCGAGAACTCTGTTGGTCTTCAGATTGAGGGCGTTGGCGATGTTAATTTGAGAATGTCTATATACTTCTTCGAGAAGCTTAATGCTGCAGGCATCAAAACTCATTACATCAGCGCTAACCTTGATGATACAACTATGGAGGTTATTCCTGCTACTCCGTTTGGCAAGGGACTTGAAGTTATCTGCCGCCATAAAGCAGTTGGCAGCTTCTATCGCAGATACAGCGATTATATTGATGAGGGTGCAGATCTTGACGCTTATGTTGAGATGACCTTTAAAAACGATGAAAAAGGCGACCCGCTTGTTACTAAGGACGGACTTATTGCTTTAGGTGTTATGACCGATGAACAGTATGACGCAATCAAGGAAATGACCCAGAAGATTACCAAGATTGTTGCTGACGATCTTAAAGAAAAGGGTCTCATCCTTTATGATATCAAGTTTGAGTTTGGCTATAACGGAGATGAGGTTATCCTTATCGATGAGATTGCTTCGGGCAATATGCGTGTTTATAAAGACGGCGAATATATTGACCCGATGACCCTTTCAAAGCTGTTCTTCGCTTAAAAGTTACCGCTTTTTATGTTGATTTAATTTTTGGAGGTAAAAAAGTGGGCGGCTTTTTCGGCATCACAAGTAAAACTGACTGTGTTCAGGATGTCTATTTCGGCGTTGATTACCATTCGCATTTAGGTAAGGCAAGAGCCGGAATGGCATCGGTTGATAAAAAAGAAGGATTTCAGCGTGAAATCCATAATATTGAAAATTCTCCTTTCAGAACCAAGTTCGATAATATTGCATCAAGGTTAAAGGGAAAAGCTTGTATAGGTTGCATCAGCGATGCAGACCCGCAACCGCTTCTTATCCGTTCTAAGTTCGGAACCTATGCAATTGCAATGGTCGGTGTTATCAATAACTGCGATAAAATTATTACAGACTATCTTAAAAACGGCTTAGGTATCTTTCAGTGTATGAGCGGTAACCGTGTTAACTCAACCGAGATTATAGCGGCACTTATTGATGAAAAGGATACCTTTGTAGAGGGTATTGAGTTTGCTTTAGAGGTTATCGAGGGCTCGGCTTCGATTCTTATTTTGAAAGAAGACGGTAATATAATTGCAGTGCGCGACCGCTATGGCAGAACCCCTGTATTGATTGGCAAGTCTGAAGATGGTTTCTGTGCATCGTTTGAGTCATTTGCTTTTGAAAAGTTGGACTTTGAACTTTATCAGGAGCTTAAATCGGGCGAAATTATTGAATTATCTCCCGATAACGCAAAGGTCTTAAAAGAGGGAACAAATAAGATGAAAATCTGCGCGTTCCTTTGGACCTATTACGGCTATCCCAATGCCTGCTATGAGGGCGTCAATGTTGAAATGATGCGTATGAAAAACGGCAGAATTATGGCCATGCAGGAAAAAGAGGCAGGAACATTACCTAATGTTGACTATGTCAGCGGTGTGCCTGATTCGGGAACGCCTCACGCTATCGGCTTTGCCAATGAAAGCGGTATTCCGTTTGCAAGACCCTTTATTAAATATACTCCTGCTTGGGCAAGAAGCTTTATTCCTTCTAACCAAAAGGAGCGCGAGAAAATCGCAAAAATGAAGCAGGTTCCCGTTAACGAGCTGATTAAGGATAAAGACCTGCTCTTCATTGATGACAGTATTGTCAGGGGGACACAGCTTAAAGAAACCGTTGAGTTTCTTTACAATAACGGCGCGAAGTCGGTGCATATGCGTTCGGCTTGTCCTCCAATTATGTATAGCTGTAAATACCTCAATTTTTCGATAAATACTTCGGATATGGATCTTCTCGCAAGAAAGGTTATTATGGAGCTTGAGGGCGAGGAAGGCTTTAAATACTTAGACGAGTATGCCGATGGTTCAACCGAAAGAGGTAAAAAATTCCGCAAAACCATTTGCGACAAAATGCACTTTGATTCGTTAGAGTATCAAACCCTTGAGGGTATGATGAAGGCTATCGGAATTGAGCCTTGCAAGGTGTGCACTTATTGCTGGAATGGAAAGGAATATTAGTAATGATAAATTCAAAATCAGAAAGCTATGCTGCAGCCGGTGTTGATATAACTGCCGGTTACCGTTCAGTTGAGCTTATGAAAAAACATATTGCCCGCACCAAAAACGAGGGTTGCCTAGATGATGTTGGCGGCTTTGGCGGTTGCTTTGGACTTGACCTTACAGGTATAAAGGAGCCGGTTCTCGTTTCAGGAACTGACGGTGTTGGAACCAAGATTAAATTAGCAATGCTTCTTAATAAGCATGATACCATTGGTATTGACTGTGTTGCTATGTGTGCAAACGATATAATCTGTTGTGGCGCAAAACCGCTTTTCTTCCTTGACTATATTGCTTGCGGTAAAAACTATCCCGAAAAGATAGCTGAAATTGTTGGCGGTGTTGCTGAAGGTTGTGTTCAGGCAGGCTGCGCGCTTATCGGCGGTGAAACTGCAGAGCATCCCGGTCTTATGCCGGAGGATGATTATGACCTCGCAGGCTATTGCACCGGCGTTGTTGATAAATCCAAGATTCTTGACAAGAACACAGTTGCTGACGGCGATATTGTTATCGCTCTTGCTTCAACGGGTGTTCATTCAAACGGATTTTCACTCGTCAGAAAGGTTTTCGATATTGAGAATGCCGATCTTACTGCTCCTGTAGCAGAGCTTGGGGGCAAATCGCTTGGTGAAACCCTGCTTACACCTACCAAGATGTATGTTAAATCAATGCTGGCTTTAATGGCTGAGGTTAAGGTTAAATCTGTTTCGCATATTACCGGCGGTGGCTTCTATGAGAATATTCCGAGAGCATTGCCTGATGGAAAGAGCGTAAAAGTAGATAAAAAGGCTTTGAAAATTCTTCCTATATTCGAGTATATTGCAAAGGTTGGAAATATCCCTGAACGCGATATGTTCAACACCTTTAATATGGGTGTTGGAATGAGTGTTACCGTTGCTAAGGAGGATGCTGAAAAGGCAGTAGAAATTCTCAAGGCTAACGGCGAAGACGCATATATCATCGGTGAGGTTATAACCTCCGATGAGGGAGTTATAATATGCTAAATAAAAAAATTGCTGTTTTAGTGTCTGGCGGCGGAACAAATCTGCAGGCTTTAATTGATGCAGAAAAAAGGGGAGAGTTGGGCTCGGGTAAAATAACCTGCGTTATCTCCTCAAAGGCTGACGCCTATGCTTTAGAAAGAGCAAAAAATGCCGGCATTAAAACCAAAACCCTTATCAGAAAAGATTTTGCAGATATTGCATCCTATAGCGTTGCAATGAGAGATATTTTGTTAGAGGAAGAAGCAGACCTGGTTGTCTATGCAGGATTTATGACTATTTTAGACGAGAATGTCTGTGATGCCTTTAAAAACAAAATGATAAATGTTCATCCTGCGCTTATTCCCAGCTTTTGCGGCAAAGGTTTTTATGGACTTCATGTTCACGAGGCCGCTTTACAAAAAGGTGTAAAGGTTTCAGGTGCAACGGTGCATTTTGTAACTGCAGAATGTGATGCGGGACCTATAATTCTCCAAAAGGCTGTTGAGGTTAAAGAAGGGGATACTCCCGAAACCTTGCAAAGAAGAATTATGGAGCAGGCAGAATGGAAAATACTGCCCTTAGCAGTCCGTTTGTTCTGCGATGAAAAAATAAAAGTAGAAAACGGTGTTACCGTTATAACTGAATGACGAAAGGGAGAAAGTTATGGAAATCAGAACCATTAAAGATGAATTAAATTCCTTGGCTTACCATGGCAGAGGTATTATAATCGGTAAAAGTCCTGACGGCAAAAAAGCTATTACTGCTTATTTTATAATGGGCAGAAGTGAAAATAGCCGCAACCGCGTTTTTATTCCTCATGGTGATGGCCTCAGAACCAAAGCTTTTGATGAATCAAAAATGACCGACCCGCATCTTATTATTTATGCTCCCGTTCGAGTTTTAGGTAATAAAACAATTGTTACTAACGGTGATCAGACCGATACTATCTATGAGCTTATGGACAAGCAGATGACCTTTGAGCAGGCTTTAAGGACCCGTGAGTTTGAAGATGATGCTCCCAACTATACTCCCAGGATTTCTGGTATTATCCGCCTTGAAAATGGCGATATGAACTATGCAATGTCTATTTTAAAATCGGCTGATGGCGACGGTAGCTCATGCCAGAGATATAACTATGCTTATTCCAATCCCTTGAAGGGAAAAGCAAAATTCATCCATACATATAAGTGCGATGGTAATCCGCTTCCTTCCTTTGAGGGTGAGCCGAAGACCTTAGAGCTTCCAAATATGGATATTGATGCTTTGACCGATCATATTTGGCAGAACTTAAACGAGGATAACAAGGTTTCACTTTTTGTTCGTTATATTGACCTTGCTACCGGTTGCTTTGAATCAAGAATAGTTAATAAGAATAAATAATTGGGAGAAAGAACAATGAAAGAGTTTGAACTTAAATACGGTTGTAACCCCAACCAAAAGCCTTCTAAAATTTTTATGCATGACGGCACAGAATTGCCCATTGAGATACTTAACGGCCGCCCCGGATACATCAATTTCCTTGATGCATTCAACTCTTGGCAGCTTGTTAAAGAACTTAAAGAGGCATTGGGCATGCCTGCAGTAACCTCTTTTAAACATGTTAGCCCAACCTCTGCGGCAATTGGTCTTCCTTTGCCTGAGAAGCTTAAAAAGGCTTGTTTTGTTGATGATATTGAGGGGCTGGATGATTCGCCCTTGGCTTGCGCCTATGCAAGAGCAAGAGGAACTGACCGTATGTGCTCATTCGGCGATTGGGTTGCTCTTTCAGATGTTTGTGATGTTACCACCGCGCTTATGATTAAGCGTGAGGTTTCTGATGGTGTTATTGCTCCGGGTTATGAGCCCGAGGCCATTGAGATTTTAAAATCCAAGAGAAAGGGGAGCTATAATATCGTTAAGATTGACCCCGATTTTGTTCCTGCTCCCGTTGAGCATAAGCAGGTTTATGGTATTACCTTTGAGCAGGGAAGAAATGAGTTTAAAATCAATAAAGAGCTCCTTTCAAATATCGTTACCGAAAATAAGGATATGCCTGAAAGCGCTATCCGCGACCTTATAATCGCACTTATCACTCTCAAATATACTCAGTCTAACTCTGTTTGCTTCGCTGTTGACGGACAGGCTATCGGTGTTGGCGCAGGTCAGCAGTCGCGCGTTCATTGCACCCGCCTTGCAGGTGGCAAGGCTGACACCTGGCAGCTTCGCCAGCACGATAAGGTGCTCAACCTTCCCTTTAAGGCAGAATTAGGCCGTCCTGACCGCGATAATGTTATTGACGGCTATATCAACCAGAATGAAGAAGATGTTTGCGCAGACGGAAACTGGCAGAAGTATTTCACCCGTCAGCCTGAGCATTTTACTATGGAAGAGCAGAGAGCTTATCTCGATACTATAACCGGTGTTGCTTTAGGCTCAGATGCTTTCTTCCCGTTTGACGATAATATTATGAGAGCCAATAAAAGCGGTGTAAGCTATATTGCTGAGCCGGGTGGTTCTATCCGCGATGATGTTGTAATCGAGCGCTGCAATAAATACGGAATGTGTATGGCATTTACAGGAATGCGATTGTTCCATCACTGATTTTTAAACCCTTAGAAAATTTAAAAGGAGAAAACCAATGAAAATCATGGTCGTCGGCGGCGGTGGCCGCGAGCACGCGATTATTAAAAAATTAAAGGAAAATAAGGATATAACTGAGATTTTCGCCCTGCCGGGCAACGGTGGAATAGCAGCTGATGCTACCTGCGTTGCTATTGGCGCTAAGGACACCGAAAAAATAGTTGAATTTGCAAAAGCAGAGCAAATAGATTATGCAGTTGTAGCACCTGATGACCCGCTTGTGCTCGGAACAGTTGATAGGTTGAATGAAATCGGCATTGATTGCTTTGGCCCTAATGCTGCTGCGGCAATTATCGAAGGCAGTAAGGTTTTCTCCAAAAATCTTATGAAAAAATATGGTATTCCAACTGCAGAGTATGAGGTTTTCGAAAATGCAGAGGATGCTATAAAATATTTAGCAACTGCACCTATTCCTACCGTTGTTAAGGCAGACGGTTTGGCTTTAGGCAAAGGTGTTATCATAGCTGAAACAAGGCAGCAGGCTATTGATGCCGTTCGCTCCATTATGGAGGACAGAATGTTCGGCGAGAGCGGTAGCAGAATTGTTATCGAAGAGTTTTTAACCGGCCCAGAGGTTTCGGTTCTTTCGTTTACAGACGGAAAAACCGTTGTTCCTATGGTTTCTTCTATGGACCATAAGCGAGCAGGAGATGGGGATACAGGTCTTAATACCGGCGGTATGGGAACTATTGCTCCCAACCCTTACTATACCGAGGATATCGCCGATTACTGTATGGAAAAGATTTTCTTACCTACCGTTCGCGCTATGGAGGCTGAAAACAGAACCTTTAAGGGTTGCCTGTATTTTGGACTTATGCTAACTCCTAACGGCCCTAAGGTTATTGAATACAACTGCCGTTTTGGTGACCCCGAAACTCAGGTTGTTCTGCCGCTTTTGGAAAGCGACCTTTTAACCATTATGAAGGCAACTACCTTTGGCACTTTAAAAGAGGATATGGTTAAGTTTTCTAAGAAAAGTGCAGCCTGCGTTGTTATGGCTTCATCCGGATATCCGCAGAAATATGAATCAGGCTTTGAGTTAACAATACCTGAAGCAATAGCCGATAAGGTATATGTTGCAGGTGCAAAATTAGAAAACGGAAAACTGCTTACCGCAGGCGGACGAGTTTTAGGTGCAACCGCTATTGGTAATGATTTAAAAGAGGCTATCAAAAATGCCTATGCTTTAGTTCCCGAGATTCGTTTTGAAAATGCTTACTATCGCAAGGATATCGGCAAAAGAGCGCTTATGGCTTTGGAGGAGAAATAAATGGTTTATCGCGTATATGTTGAAAAGAAAAAGGAGCTTGCAAATGAGGCAAAATCGTTGCTCTCGGATAGCAAGAGCCTTTTGCAGATAGATGGTATTACCGATATTCGCATCATCAACCGATATGATGTTGAAAATATTGAAAAAGAGTTGTTCGATTATGCTAAAACTACAGTTTTTTCTGAGCCTCAGCTCGATATTGTAAGCGATAGTATAGATTTTGATGCTCCTTATGTTTTTGCAGTTGAATATTTGCCCGGTCAGTTTGACCAGAGAGCAGACTCTGCTGCTCAGTGTATTCAGATTATCTCTCAGGGTGAACGCCCCTTTGTTAAAACTGCAAGAATTTATATGATTTACGGCAATCTTACCGAAAAGGAAATTGCCGAAATCAAGAAATATGTTATTAACCCCGTTGAATCAAGAGAAGCAACTCTTGAAACATTCAAAACCCTTAAAACAAATTATGAAATTCCAACCACTGTTGAAACTTTAACAGGGTTTAATGCTTTAGATAAAGCAGGTCTTGCCGATTTTGTTAAAAAATACGGTCTTGCAATGGATGAG
>CASFLA010000074.1 GCA_949295415.1 uncultured Oscillospiraceae bacterium | reverse complement strand
GTCGAGCTTCGGTTAGCTTTGAAATTATTCTCTGCCGAGAACTAAGCAATTTATCATTCAATTTCACATTAGTCCCTTCATTAATTATATTTCACTTCGGGAATAATTATATGTTATCATATTTGATAACATATGTCAAGTGTATTCGTTTTCAGCATATAGTAAAGCGTGTGGCAGTAAACTGTCACACGCTCTATCATTATGCCGATTTTTTCTTTTTTGTTGGTTTTTCGGGTTCGATAAGTTGCTTGTTGAGTTCTATATATTCAACTGCCTGTGCATAAGCATCCTGGAACTTGAATACAACCTCGATATCTCCGCCCTCGTGCACGAAAATTTCTTCTACAAGTTCGGTAAGCAACGGTCTTGTCAAAGCATCAATGTTACCGTACTTTTTAAAACGTGCCACAAACTCGTTCTCTTCGTTGATACCGTCTTGGAACTGCTCTGCCGATTTGGTAAGTCCGGCAATTTTTTCGTCAGCAATCCTCAGCCTTTCATTAAGCCGTTCCTTTAACATCTGATACTCATCCACTGTGATAACACCGCTTTTCCAGTCGGGATAAAGGTCGGTAATCATAGACACTAGTTTTTCACGTTCAGCAATCTGAGATTTCAACGCCTTCTCAATGTGGCTTGATTCCTTTTTTCGTGCGGAATTATTATTGATTTGAGAGAGCAGTTCGCTCATATTCACAGCCGTATCAATCATTTTTTGAATGGTCAAAAGCACTGCCTGCTCCAACTTATCAATACGGATAGTATGGTTAGAACACGCTGATTTTTTAAGTTTTCGTGCCGTAACACAACGATAATAGTGATAAGTTCCATACGAGTGTTGATTGGTCTTTTTATTCATAACACGCTTGCAGTCGGCACATCTCACAAGTCCCGAAAATAAATCAACGTTTTTGTTCTTCGGACTCTTTCGAATATTTCTATTAAATAATGCTTGGGCATTATCAAAGGTTTCGCGGTCAATAATCGGCTCGTGAGTGCCTTCAACAATAATCCACTCATCCTTAGGGATAGCACGGCATTGTTTAATCTTATAACTATAGGTAGTATTCTTGCCTTGCACCATATCGCCAACATACATACGGTTTTGCAAAATTCGGCGCACCGAACTGTCGGGCCATAGACCGTCATTGCTTCTGCCACAGGGATGCTTATAGTTCAGCCCCTTTTGTTTTTTATACATTGATGGGTTGGGTATGCCCATTTCGTTCAGGTCTTTTGTGATACCAATGATACTCTCGCCCCCGATAAAGCGTTCAAAAATCATTCGCACTATCGGTGCTGTTTCCTCATCAATAATTAGATGATGATTATCGTCCGGGTCCTTTAGATATCCGTATGTGGGGAAAGAACCAATAAACTTGCCCTGCTGACGTCTAAGGTTTAAAGTTCCTCTTACGTTGACAGATGTATTTGCTGCCTGGGATTCGTTCATAATGTTGGTAACACCAATCTGCACCAACTGATTAAAAGAGTTAATTCCGCCGATTCCTATGTCTATTTGGTTATTAAGCGCAATAAAACGCACACCAAGTTTCACGAATGTCTTATCAAGATAGATGCCACCCTCAGTATAGTTGCGGGCAAAACGTGATAAGTCTTTAACCAGAACACAGTTAACTCTGCCGGCATAAATGTCGTCCATCATTCTGTTAAAGTCAGGACGGTCGAAATTTGTGCCGCTGTAACCGTCATCCACATAAATATCATAAATTTCCATATCGGGATAACGTTTTATATATTCTTTTAAAATTTCTCGTTGCGACGCAATCGAGTTACTCTCCGATTCCGTTCCGTCATCACGGGAGAGACGAAGATAAAGAGCAGTCTTCCAAACCTTTTTGGGCACGGAGGACTGCTCTAAAACATCTGCATATTTAGAATTTGCCATAAAGCATAAGCCTCCATATTTGATTCTGACGGAATTACTCCGTAGGCCCCATATGAAGGTATGGTTATTTTTCTACACAACCGTAGTATACCATACCTTCGTTCTTTAATCAACCCAAAATAGTTTGGTAATTTGCACCATTTGAAATCACTGCTCCAAGTGCATCGGTAAAAGTTCGGTTTCCGCCGAAACTCACCTTTACTCTTACATCGCCGACTTTAAAAAGATAAGGGTTTTTAATTTGCTCAAAATAGTCATTCATTTTGTCTACCACAGATTTCTCTAAGTCTATCTTCACATCATGCAAATCAACAAGGCTATCTTTAGAACAATCGGCAATATCAACATTTCTTAACATAATTAAATCAAAAGAATCTAACATAACTTGCCATTCCTTTCATAAGATATTTTTTACCTTGCGAAAAAC
>CASFLA010000073.1 GCA_949295415.1 uncultured Oscillospiraceae bacterium | reverse complement strand
CTAAAAATTCCCTGTATTTAAGCCATAAAACGCAGAAAGGCTGACGCCTTTCGAGGCTTTTGGCAACAATACAGGGGATTTTGTTAGAGAAACAAATACTTCCCTATGGGACGTGGGCGAAAGCCCAACCGCTTTTTTATTTTACAGTAAATTTATATGTCGTTTTGCTCTTGAAAACATCGCCTTTGCGAAGTATCGGCGACGGGAAATGCTTCCATTTCATTGAATTTGGGAAGCCTTGAGTTTCAAGGCAGATACCTGCATATTTGCAGTAATTGGTATTATATTTTCCAACCCAATCCTCGCTAACACATTTGCCGGTATAAAGTTGAACACCGGGGCGGTCGGTTGAGCAGATAAGCTCGATACCCGTTTTCTCGCTAAAAACTCTGCCTGCTTCTCTGAAACCCTCTCCATTTATAACGAAGTTGTGGTCAAGTCCGTCAGCGAGCGCTGCCTGAAGAAATCCGGAATCCATAACCTCGCCAACGTTTTTATATTCCGAAAAATCAAAAGGAGTTCCTTTAGCTTCTACAATCTTGCCTGTTACAAGACCCGTTTCATCAGCCTCGCAGAAAGCATCTGCGTTAAGCATAAGAAAATGGTTCTTAATGTTGCTTGTTTCATCCGCACCGTTAAGGTTAAAGTAGGCGTGGTTAGTAATATTCAGAATTGTGTCCTTAGTGGTCGTTGCGGTGTAATCAATGGAGAATGTTCCGTCTGCCGACAGCGAAAAACGAATCGTCAACGTTAACTCACCCGGATAGCCCTCTTCCCCATCGGGACTGACGTATGTTAGCTCAACTGCATTTTCAAAAATTTTTGCACTATACATTTTGCGGCTAAAGCCAACAACTCCGCCATGAATATGATTTTTTCCACCGTTCTTAGCAAGGCTATACTCAACGCCGTTAAGAGTGAATCTGCCATCTTCAATTCTGTTTGCAAAACGGCCAACAGTAGCGCCTATGTTGCCAACCTTTCCCAGATAGGCTTCACCGCTTGAAAAGCCCAGCAAAATATCGGTTCTTTTGCCGTTTTTATCGGGACCTAAAAAGGAAACCCAGTTTGCGCCATAATCAGTAACAGCAGCTGAAAAGTTTCCGTTATCGATAGTATAAAGGCTGATATTTTCGCCCTCGTTCGTTTTGCCGAAAGGTTTTATGTTAACCATATTATCACCTGTTTAAATATAGTTGTTCTGCGTTTTTATAGGTTGTTTGCAGCACATTTTCCAAGGAAATGCCTTTTATTTCCGCAATCTTTGCCGCGGTATAATAAATATGTGATGAGCTGCAGAGCTTGCCTCTGAACGGCTCCGGCGCTAAATAGGGCGCATCGGTCTCAAGCAATATTCTGTCTAACGGAACAGCCTCGCAAACCTCAACCAATTTTCTTGCATTTTTGAAGGTTACGACACCGCCAACGCCTATATAAAGTCCTAAGTCAACATACTGCATTGCCAGCTCTTTACTGCCCGAAAAACAATGAACCGTTCCTTTAGGTCGAATGCTGCGGACTGCCTCGAAGGTATCTGAATGAGCATCACGGTCATGGATAATAACAGGAAGTCCCATTTCGTTTGCGGCTTCCATTTGCGAACGGAAAACCTCGATTTGCATCTGCTTTCTATCGCTCGAATAATGATAATCAAGTCCGATTTCGCCAACGGCAACAACACTGTTGTTTTTGCACAATTCCTTTAAACGCGCTATATCGACTTCCTCGCCATAGCGCTCAACGCTTTCGGGATGAACGCCTACAGCAGTCAGACAAAAGTCAAAATGCCTTGATAATTCAAGACATTTTTCTGCCGATTTTTCCAAATCGGTAGCGTTGTTTATTATCACTCCAACCCCGTTTTGCGCCATTTCCGATAGCAGCTGTTCTCTGATTTCATCGAAAGCCTCATCATCATAATGAGCATGGGTATCAAAAATGGGAACGGGCGGTTTTAAAATATTTTCCAATAACATTATCTTATACGGCTACCCTCCGGGATATCGTCAACAAAGATAACTTTAATATCCTCACCGCAATCGGCAGCTAAAATCATTCCTGCAGACTCAACCGAGCAAAGAACTGCGGGTTTTAAGTTTGCAACAACAATAACATTGTGGCCGATAAGGTCCTCGGGCTTATAGTGAAGCGCAATTCCGGAGGCAACTGTTCTCTCCTTACCGCTACCGTCATCAAGGGTTAATTTTAAAAGCTTTTTGGCCTTCTTTATGGGCTCGGCGTTGATAACCTTTGCGGTTCTTAATTCAACCTTTGCAAAATCATCAATAGAAATCTCAGCCAGTGACACAACGTTCTCGGCTTTTTTGCTTTCGGCCTTAGAAGCGGCTTCTATAGCCTTTTTGGCTTCCTCCTCTAACTCTGCCATAACCTTTTCAGTATCAAGTCTTGCAAAAAGCGGCTTTGCCTCGCCAACTGTAAACTGCTCAGTAATGCCAAAAGAGGTGCTATCCTCATTGCAGTTAATCTGTGCTGAAATTTTTTCGGAGCATTCGGGGCAAATAGGATAAATCAATGCAGCTAAGATGCGAATACCCTCAAGCAAGTTATACATTACTGCCTGAAGGCGCTCTTTTTGAGCTTCCTCCTTAGCAAGTGCCCACGGCATTGTCTCATCAATATACTTGTTGCATCTGCGAGCAAGGGTCATAACCGCCTCACAGGCATCAGAGTTTCTATAAGCATCCATTAACCTTTCATACTTATCGGCACACTCTGCAGCGACTGCTTTAAGTTCTTTATCAAACTCATCAAAATCTTTGTTGGGCTTTTTAACTGTTCCGCCAAAATACTTGTTGGTCATAGCAACTGAGCGGTTAACAAGGTTGCCGAGCGTGTTAGCAAGGTCGGTATTATACTTATTCATAAAGTTCTCGTAGGTTATAATTCCGTCCTGAGCAAAGGGCATCTCAGAAAGCAAATAATAACGAACGGCATCGGTGCCAAAACGCTTAACAAGCTCATCTGCATAAATAACGTTACCCTTTGATTTACTCATTTTGTCATCGCCCGAAAGAAGCCACGGATGAGCCAAAAGCTGCTTAGGTAACGGCAAATCAAGCGCCATAAGAATAATGGGCCAATAAATTGAATGGAAACGGACAATATCCTTGCCGATAACATGCAAATCTGCAGGCCAATACTTATCAAACAACTCACTGCTGCCGTCAGGATTATAGCCGATACCTGTTATATAGTTAGTAAGCGCGTCAAGCCAGACATAAATAACATGCTTATCATCAAACTCAACAGGAATACCCCATTTAAAAGAGGTTCTTGAAACGCAAAGGTCAGCAAGACCGGGTTTTATGAAGTTGTTAACCATCTCGGCTTTTCTTGAACCGGGCTGGAAGAAATCGGGAGTGCTCTCATAATATTCAACCAGTCTGTCCTGGTACTTGCTGAGCTTTAAGAAATAAGCCTCTTCCTTGGCATCGGTGCATTCTCTGCCGCAATCGGGGCACTTTCCGTCTTTCAACTGAGAAGAAGTAAAGAATGATTCGCAGGGAACACAGTATTTGCCCTCATATTCACTCTTATAAATATCGCCCTTATCATAGAGCTTTTTAAATATCTTTTTAACGGCATCCTCATGGTCCGCATCGGTGGTTCTGATAAAGCGGTCATAGGTAACATTAAGGCAGTCCCAAACCGATTTTATCTCATCTGCAACCGAGTCAACCAAGGCTTTGGGAGTTATGCCAAGTTCTTTAGCGTTTTCCTCAATCTTCTGACCATGCTCATCAGAGCCGGTAAGAAAATGAACATCAAATCCCTTTTTGCGCTTATAACGGGCTATCATATCAGCTAAAACTATATCATAGCTGTTTCCAACATGCGGCTTTTTAGAAGCGTAAGCAATAGCAGTTGTAATATAAAATTTCTGTTTTTCCATAAACAAAACCGTCCTTTGTGCAAATGCAGCACCCAGGGCGACAAGAGCCAAATCTGTCACGCCTGGCAAATAATATTTTGTGTTTTTTCTTGCCTCATCACTTGTAATACCTATGCCTTACAAAAACAAACGCAAGAAAGGCAAGAAAAGGTGGCGAGCGAAACCGTAACAGCTTTGGCTCTTGTCACCCTGATTTTATACGCCAAATGAAAGCGTATAAATTTTCATATTATTATACCACGGTTTATTGTTATTTACAAGTGATAAATATACCTTTTAGCATACAAAAGAACAGAGCGAGGTGTTACCCTCGCTCTTATACTTTATCAATCAAGAAATACCGAGACCAGCATATCGTGGCCACCTTTCCAAACATAGTATTTCCCCGAACCGTATTTTTTATCGGCAACCTTGCCAACTGTAACGCTGACATTGTAAGCTCTCATTATTCTTCCGTCAGGCATTATGTATAATTTTTCCGGTTCTGCATCAATTTTTGATACGTAATAGCCATCGTATGCATCCAAAACCGCCTGCTTGGCCAATTCTTTGGCTTTATCGGAATCTAATCTTTCTAATGTCTTTTTTCTATATTGTTTCCCGCGGTTTTCTAACTTGTCATACCCTTTTGAAGCGTCGTTTTTTAACTTGACAAATTCGCCGTCTGCAGAGAAATAAATGTAAAAACAATTTTCATTATATTCCTCGCCTGTCTTTTGGGTAAATTTATAACAAACATTTCCATATGGCAGAGCGTCATCACTGGCTTCTTCAATAGTGAAATAATTTGTATCAATATACCGCCCTGCAATTTCTTTGGCCTTTTTTAAATATAACTTATTGCCCTCAGAATATTGAACATTGCCAACGTCAAGGCTATCATCATCTAAAAACTCATACTTTGAACTTCTATTATATTTGTGCTCCTCGCCAAATTCTTCTAAATACCAATCGCCGAAATCCTTTTCGATTGTCATAACCGAACCTGCCAAACAATCACATTTATCATCAGCAAACGGCAAAGCCTTTAATTCCATTTCATCAATATCTGAGTTTGCACAGGCAGATAAAGGGGTTAGCAACAAAAGAATCACCATTAATAATGCAAATTTTTTCATTTGTTACACCCCATTTCAATATTTTCTATATTCATTATACCATATTATGTGTGACAGTGCAATCTACGGATTAAAGAAAATCACATTTGAGGTTAGTCTAGTGTTTCTAATCGCTTCTTAGATTTATACAATGAAGGCTCCCTTGTGTAAAGAGAGCGCAGGCGACCATTGGTCGCCCCTACACACAACACGGGAGCATATGAACATCATATGCTCCCGCGTTTCTTTATTTATCTTTTAGGATATGGCAAATCCGGCAAACCCAGAATATAATCCGCTGAAACATTGTAAAACACACACAATTTTTTAATAGCTTCAATAGGTATTTGTCTTTTGCCACTTTCATACTGCGCGTATGTATTTTGTTTGCAATTTAACACTTTTGCTATTTCGACTTGTGTTAAGTCTCTATCTTCCCTGATTTCCTTTATTCTCACATTACCACCTCTTCTTATATTTTAAAAATCTCACTATGAGATATTGACAATTATCTCATTTTGTGATATATTTTATCATATAATCTCAATTTGAGATATTAAATTACCTGTGAGGTGCGCTTATGGAAAAAATACTCCAAGAATTATGGTATGGGAATGTAAATCCGAGCGAGCAGACATATACCTTGACGTCCGAGATGAAACAACTACAGAAGCTAGTGTGGAGAAACAGAGATGAACTCGAAAACTCGCTGACCCCTGAGCAAAATAAACTGTTTGAAAAATACGATGAATCCCAAATAGAATTTCATAGCCTTAGTGATATGCAGATTTTTATGTTCGGCTTTAGGCTCGGCGGCAGATTTATGCTATCAATATTTGACGGCAATATCACAGAGTAGGGGCGAGCATTGCTCGTCCGTAAAAATCAATAACATATATGGTAGCCCAACTATTTAAAAATAAAAACACTTGCTTTTTAGAATGTATCGGTGTATAATCTATAGGAAATCTTTGTTCCCTAAACGCATTGAGGAAGGAAAGTAACAGCTTTTGCGGCAGAAAAGAGAACTGCGTCATCGGCTGAAAGCGCATCTGTTATGCTAAGCTGCGAAGTTCCCTTCGGAGCGGTTTTGCTGAATTTTAGTAGGCATTTCCGGAAAGGCACCGTTAAAAGCCAGAAGAGTGTTTGCTCTTTAAAAGTATCTGCTTTTAAAGCAAAAATTGCGGGTGGTACCGCGGAGTGATAGTAATTCTACTCCGTCCCCTTATTTTAGGGGGCGGAGTTTTTTCTATAATGATTGTAGTTAGTCGAAACGCTTTATAGCGTTTCGATAAGCCACTTTTAAGTAGCTTTAGCAAAATTAAATCACAGCATTTAATTTTGCACGACAGTCATTGCAACGGAATAGGACAAATTTTTATTGAAAATTTGGCGCAAAATCAAAGATTTTGTTGCGAAACAGGATTGTTTCGCCTAACCTATTCCATTATTTTAAGGAGGTTTTGATTTTGAAAGAGAAACTAAATTTAATCAAGGAGTCAGCACTTAATGCGATAAGTGCCGCAACCGATGAAAAAGCAATCGAAGAAATAAGAGTTTCGGTTCTCGGCAAAAAGGGCGAGCTTACAGCCATATTAAAGCAGATGGGCGGTTTATCCCCTGAGGAACGCCCCATTGTTGGCCAGTTGGCAAACAAAATAAGAGCTGAAATTGAAGCCGCTGTTGATTCAGCAAAGAAAGCCTTTGCCGCCGAAAGTGAAAACAAAAAGCTGAAGGAAGAAAAAATCGATATAACTATGCCCTCCAAGCCTGCAAAGGTTGGCAAGCTTCATCCGCTTAACACCGTTTTAAACGATATGATTGATATTTTTCAGTCGATGGGCTTTGATGTTGTTGACGGCCCTGAGGTTGAAACCGACCACTATAA
Organism: uncultured Oscillospiraceae bacterium; assembly: GCA_949295415.1. Lineage (GTDB taxonomy): Bacteria > Bacillota > Clostridia > Oscillospirales > Acutalibacteraceae > UMGS172. Next base: position 13,649 of record CASFLA010000073.1, on the reverse strand, counting down.
TTTTGAGGCATTGAATGTTCCCCAGGACCATCCTGCAAGAGATATGCAGGATACCTTCTATTTGGCAGAAAATCTGTTATTAAGAACTCAGACCTCTGCCGCGCAAATCAGAACAATGGAAACAAGAAAGCCCCCTATTAAGATTATCTGCCCCGGCCGCGTTTTCAGAGCAGATGAGGTTGATGCAACCCATTCTCCCGTTTTCCACCAGATTGAAGGCCTCGTTGTTGATAAAAATATTACCATGTGCGATTTGAAGGGTGTTTTGGAGCAGTTTGCTCACGAGATTTACGGACCCGATACCGAAGTTAAATTCCGCCCCTCCTTCTTCCCCTTTACCGAGCCCAGCGTTGAGGTTGACGTTACCTGTTCGGAATGCAAGGGTAAAGGCTGCCGCGTTTGCAAGGGCAGCGGCTGGATTGAGATTTTGGGTGCAGGTATGGTTCATCCGAGAGTTCTTTCAGCCTGCGGAATTGACCCCGAGGAATATTCGGGCTTTGCATTCGGCATAGGTCTTGACCGCCTTACCACAACCCGCTATAAAATCAGCGATATCCGCTTACTTTTTGAAAACGATTTGCGTTTTCTTGACCAGTTTTAATTAGGAGGTAAGGAAAATGAAAGTCAGCTTAAGTTGGTTAAAAAAATATGTTGATATAGATGTTCCCGTCCAAGAGCTTTGCGACCGAATGGTTATGGCAGGCTTTGAGGTTGAGGAAATGATTAACCTTGCCGATACTATGAAAAACGTTGTTGTCGGCAAAGTATTGGAAATGGAGCGCCACCCCGATTCTGACCATATGTTTATCTGCCAGATTGACTGCGGATTAGAGGAAAAGGTTCAGATTGTCACAGGTGCTCAAAACGTTAACGTTGGCGACCTTGTTCCTGCGGCACTCCACGACTCCTTGTTGCCTAACGGTATGCATATTAAAAAGGGTAAGCTTCGCGGCATTGCTTCTAACGGTATGCTCTGCTCCGGCGAAGAACTCTGCTTAACCGAGAGTGATTACCCCGGTGCCGAGGTTTACGGCATCATGATATTAAAGAACGATGCCGGCGCCCCCGGAACCGATATGCGCGAGGTTTTAGGTCTTAATGATTACATTATAGATTTTAAAATTACCGCCAATCGTCCCGATTGCCAGAGCGTTCTCGGTATTGCAAGAGAAGCCGCGGTTGTTTTAGGCAAGCCCTTTAATATGCCTAAAACCGACTATTCCGATAACGGCGGCAATATAAATGACTATATTTCGGTAGAGAACCGCAATCTTGACCTTTGTCCGAGATATTACGGCAAGGTTGTTAAGAATGTTAAAATTGCAGAATCTCCCGATTGGATGAAAAAGTGCCTTACCGCCGCAGGTATGCGCCCTATTAACAATATCGTTGATATAACTAACTTTGTTATGCTCGAAACAGGTCAGCCGATGCACGCATTTGACTTAAGAGATGTTAAGGGAGCAAAAATCATCGTTAGAAATGCTTCTAAGGGCGAGAAAATCACAACTCTTGATGAAAAAGAGCATACCCTCTCCCCCGAAATGCTTGTTATTGCTGACGGAGAAAACCCCTCATGCTTAGCCGGTATAATGGGTGGTCTTGGCAGTGGCATTAAGGATGATACCTCCGCTATTTTCTTTGAATGTGCAAAGTTCCGCCGTGACAGCGTTAGAAAAACCGCAAGAAAGCTTGGTATAAGAACCGAGTCGAGCGGTAGATTCGAGCGCGGTGTTGATATTATAAATGTCCAATTCGCTATGGACCGTGCTATGAGCCTTGTTGCAGAGCTTAACTGCGGTGAGATTATCTCAGGCAATGTTGATTTAAACGGCGGTTTGCCCGAAATGAGAAAGCTCGATGTTAAGGTCAGCGATATTACGGCATTATTGGGTGTTAACATTCCTGCAGAGGAAATGGAGCGCATTTTAAACAACCTTTGCATTGAAACTAAGCTTGAGGGCGGCGTTTTGCACTGCCTCGTTCCCTCTTTCAGAGATGACATTGAGGGCAAAGCAGATATTGCCGAAGAGGTTATGAGAATTTACGGCTATGACCATATTATAGGAACTAAAATGGTTGGCGAAACCTCAAGAGGCAAAAAGCTTCCCGAGAGAATTAAGGCCGATAAAATTAAGAGCCTTCTTACCGCAAATGCATTCAACGAGATTGCAACCTATTCCTTTATAGGAAGCAAGGCGATTGACACCCTTGATCTTGCCGATGATGATGTAAGAAGAAACGCTATTGCCCTCCTTAATCCCTTGGGCGATGAATATTCAACCCTTAGAACTCAGTTGTTAACCAGTATGCTGACCGTTCTTTCAACCAACTACAACCGCAAGATTGCTTCTGCAAGACTTTTTGAATTAAGCAAGATTTTTGTTCCTAAGAGCCTGCCTATTACTGAGCAGCCCTATGAGATTCCTGCTCTATGTCTTGGAATATATGGTGATGATGAGGATTTCTTCACCCTTAAGGGCGTTGTTGAAGCGATTATTGCCGCATTTACAAAGAGACCCCTTAAGCTCCGGACTGCAAATGAAACCTATCTGCATCCCGGCAGAAGCGCTGTTGCAATGCTTGGCGAAAAAGCGGTTGCAACCTTTGGTGAGGTTCATCCGAAAGTTGCAAAGGCTTATAATATTGATGCAAGAATTCTTGTTGCGGAAATTTCTCTTGATGTCCTTTATGAGCTTACAGGAGAAAAAATTATCTATAAGCCGTTGCCCAAGTTCCCTGCCGTTGAGCGTGACTTAGCGCTTATCTGCGATGCCGAAACTCCTGTTGGCGATTTGGAAGACGCTATTCGCTCAGGCGCAGGCAAGCTTTGCGAAAAGGTTGAACTGTTTGATATCTATCAGGGCGCACAGATTGCTGAAGGCAAAAAGAGTGTTGCCTATAGAATAACATTGCGCTCTGCAGAATCGACCCTCAACGATGAGATGATTGAAAAAGCAGTTGCAAAGATATTCAAAAAATTGGAAGCAGTTGGCGCAGCGCTGCGTTCATAATCTATGAAATCAACCCCTTCCCCACCTTTTTGAAAGGTGGGGAATTTTTGTTTTCAAAAAAAACTGAAAAATTTTTTTAAAAAAGGGTTGACAAATAAGATTTAGTGTGTTAGTATGTTAACACGCTAAAGCGATAAAACAAATTTCTTAAGAAATAATTCAAAAACAAAACATTAAAAATCAATTTCAAAAGAGGTAATTAAAAATGAAAAAAGCAATTAAAATTTTGAGCCTTGCTATGGCAGTAATGCTCGCAGTTCTCTGCTTCGCAGGCTGCGGCGCTAAGGAAGCTAAGCAAGAAGATAAACCCACCGTTGTTATCGGCTACACCATTTATGAGCCTATGAACTATCAGGATGCAAACGGTAAGCTCATCGGCTTCGATACCGAACTTGCAGAAAAAGTTTTCGAAAACCTTGGCTATAAGCCTTCCTTCAAGCTTATTGAATGGTCCAATAAATATACCGACCTTAACTCAGGTGTTATCGATTGCATCTGGAACGGATTCACCTGCAACGGTGCTGATGATGATGGTATCCAGAGAAGTGAAAAGGTTGACTTCACCTACAGATATATGGAAAACCAGCAGGCAATCGTTGTTAAGAAAGGCTCCGGCATCACCGGCGCAGCTGATTTAGCAGGTAAGATTGCAACTGCAGAAGCAGGTTCAGCAGGTGAAAGCTACGCAAAGGGCTTCGAGGGAACAACCTACAAGAGCGTTACCAAGCAGACCGATGGCCTTATGGAAGTTAATTCCAAGACTGCTGATTTCGCAGTTGTTGATATTCAGCTTGCAAAGAGCTACTGCGGCAAGGGCGACTATGCTGATTTAGAGATTGTTGAAGCACTTTCAAGCGACATTGAATACTATGCAATCGGCTGCAAGAAGAATAGCGAACTCACCGCAAAGATTAATGCAGAGCTCGAAAAGCTCGGTAAAGACGGCTTCCTCAAGACTCTCGCTGATAAATACGGCCTCGGCAACAGCGTTGTTGTTGACTTCGAAAATCAGAAGGTTGACGAGAAATAATTTGTCAATAAAATCAAATCTTAAAAAAGCTGACGGGATTTTTATCCCGTCAGCAAAACTGTTGTATAGGGGTAATATTTTACTCCTTGAAATTGGAGTTTTTATATGTCTTTTTTAGAAATAACCTTATTTTTAGCTAACGGCTTTGTATTTTCGCTTATAATTTTTGCCGTTACTCTTATATGCGGTATTCCTTTAGGTCTGCCGATAGCATTCTGCTCTATGAGCCGATTTAAGCCGGTCAGAGCTATTGCTAAAACTGTTGTCTGGATAGTTCGCGGCATTCCGCTTATGCTTCAGATTTTTATTATCTATTATGTTCCCGGCCTTTTGTTTGGAAACCCGATTTTCACTCAGATTGACCGTTACATAATCAGAAATTTTGAAATCCCGAATGATGGCAGCTTAACCCAGCTTTTGCTTACCAATATGGGCGGTCTTGTATCTGTTCTTATTGCCTTTAGCATTAACTATGCTTGCTATTTCTCCGAGATTTACCGCGGTGGAATTGAGAGTATTTCAAAGGGTCAGTATGAGGCAGGTTATGTCTTGGGTATGACCAAATCACAGGTCTTTAAAAATGTTATCTTAAAGCAGGTTATAAAGCGCATTGTTCCGCCTATGTCCAACGAGATAATCACTCTCATTAAGGATACCGCTCTCGCTAACTGCATTATGCTTCCCGAAATCATAAAGCAGGCAAAGGAATTGGCGGCAACTCAGGCACTTGTCTGGCCTTTGTTCTATACCGGTATTTTCTACTTGATTTTCGTAGGACTTCTTACCATTCTCCTTGGAAAATTAGAGCAAAAACTCAGCTATTTTAAGGCTTAAGGAGGGGAAAATATGCCTATTTTAGAAGTTAAAAACTTAACAAAAAGCTTTGGCAAAACCGCCGTTTTAAAGGGTATTGATTTTTCTCTCGAGAAGGGACAGGTTTTGTCAATAATCGGCTCATCGGGAAGCGGTAAAACAACACTTTTGCGTTGCTTAAATTCCCTTGAATTTGCCGATGGCGGCACCATTGCCGTTAATGATGACATAATCTTCGATTCCGATATTCATAAGAGATTTTCTGATGAGGAATTGCGCAGAAAAAGACTGCATTTCGGTCTTGTTTTCCAGTCCTTTAATCTTTTCCCGCAATATACCGTTTTGCAGAATGTTATGCTGGCTCCCAATCTGCTCAAAAAGGACACTCCTGAGAACAATAAGCAAAAGGCTCTCAAACTGATTGAAAAGGTTGGCCTTTCGGATAAGATTAACAATTATCCTTGTGAGCTTTCGGGCGGTCAGCAGCAGCGTGTTGCTATTGCAAGAGCCTTGGCGCTTGACCCCGAAATTCTTTGCTTTGACGAGCCTACCTCGGCGCTCGACCCCGAGCTTACAGGTGAGGTTTTAAGGGTTATAAAATCCCTTGCCGACCGCAATATGACCATGATAGTTGTCACTCACGAAATGGGCTTTGCCAGAGATGTTTCAGATGAGGTTCTATTTATGGATGACGGAATTATCGCCGAGCGCGGCGACCCCAAGGTTATTTTTGAAAATCCCAAAACTGAAAGACTCCGCAATTTCTTAGCATCTTACAGTAAATAAAAAATCCTCTGCAGTAAAATTGCTGCAGAGGATTTTTTATGCTCTTGTTATTTCAGACTCGATTTTCAAAAGACGGTTATATTTTGCAATTCTATCGGTTCTGCAGGGCGCTCCCGATTTTATAAAGCCTGCTCCGACTGCAACCGCCAAATCCGCAATAAAGGTATCCTCCGTATCACCCGAGCGATGAGAAATAATAGTTTTATATTCTGCTGATTTTGCCATATTTATTACTTTTAGAGTTTCCGATAAGGTTCCTATCTGATTGGGTTTAATCAAAATAGTGTTGCCTAAATTCTGCTCAATACCGCTTTTAAATCTTTCGGGATTAGTAACAAATAAATCATCGCCAACCAGCATAACATCCTTTGATAATTTAGTGGTTATATCCTTCCAGCCTGCATAATCCTCCTCTGCCAACGGGTCTTCAACCGAGATAATGGGATAGTCTTTTATAAGCTCCGCGGTTTTTTCAATTAAGCTGGCCCCCGTATGCTTTTCTCTGGATTTTGGCAGAATATATTTCTGATTTTTAAACCATTCGCTTGATGCTATATCGAGCGCGATTTTAACCTCATTGTCGCTATAACCTGCCAAACGAACCGCCTTTAAAATCAGCTCGATTGCTTCTCTTTCGTCATTTAAATCGGGCGCAAAGCCGCCCTCATCGCCAACGCCCGTTCCCCTGCCCGATTTTTTAAGCAGTTCTCCTAATTTATGATAAATTTCGCTGCCAACCTTTAGCTTTTCTGAGAAGGTTTCGGCCAAAACGGGAACAATCATAAACTCCTGAATATCAATATTGTTTGCCGCGTGTGCACCGCCGTTCAAAATATTCATCATCGGCGTTGGCATTTTAAGGTTACTGATACCGCCTAAATACCTATAAAGCGGCACTCGGTAGTGCCTTGCAACTGCGCGGGCCACCGCTAATGAGACCGCCAAGGTTGCATTTGCTCCAAGGCGGCTTTTATTATCTGTTCCGTCAAGGTTTATAAGCGCTTTATCTATGGTTTTTTGGTTTAAAGTTTCCAGTGAACAGATGACGGGCGCGATTTCCTTATCAATATTTTCAACCGCCTTTAAAACGCCCTTGCCGCCGTATCTTTCATCGCCGTCGCGAAGCTCGGTTGCCTCATATTTGCCGGTTGATGCACCCGACGGAGCTATTGCAACCGCTCTTATACCCGAAAAAAGCGTTACCTCTGCCGCAACGGTAGGATTACCCCTCGAATCAAGAACTTCCATTCCTCTTATTTCTTTTATCATTTTAAAATTCCTTTCCAAAACTCAATTTTTATTTACTTTATTTTGGCAAAAAATATGAACTCTTATACGGAATTTACTATTTTTTTGAAATTGTATATAGGATTTGACTTTTGACATAAAAAGATATATTATATATACTAGGTATAATAGTATAGTTATGTACTCTGGAGGGAATATGCCTAAAGAAAAATACAGAATCGCCGGATTGAACGTTCTTATGGATGTCAGCGGCGAGCTTACTACCGTTAGAAGCGAAAAATATAAATATTGTTTTTCAAGCACTCCCGACTTTGAGATTATCGGAATGAAAAGCAACATTGAGAGAATGATGCGCGATGAGGGCTTGACCGAACAAGAGGCCGAATATGTTGCCTCCGGCGCGAGATTTTATAACAACCTTGTTTCTTTTGGCGGATTTATGCTTCATTCCTCTGCAGTTTGCTATAACGGTAAGGCATATCTCTTTACTGCCGATAGCGGAACGGGAAAATCAACCCATACTTCGCTCTGGAAAAAACACTTAACCGATAAAGCGTTTATACTCAATGATGACAAGCCTGCCGTTCGCTTGATTGACGGCAAGTTTTACGCCGCGGGAACTCCCTGGAGCGGCAAGACTGACCAGAATGAAAACTTTTTGGTTGAAATAGGCTCAGTTGCCGTTTTAAAAAGAGGAAAAGAGAATAAAATTTCCCCTCTTAATCCCTCGTTAGCGGTTTTGCCATTATTAAGTCAAACCTCATTTCCGACCAGCTCTGAAAGGGTTGACGCCTTATCAAAACTTCTTGAGCAGTTTGTTACGAACGTTCCGATTTTTGAATTATATTGCGATATAAGCGAGCAGGCCTTTATAACCTCGTTCGAAAAAATGACTAATCAAAATTATAGATAAAAGGAAGCTTTTATGTCTGAAACAAAGTTAAACGAAACCGAGCAGAATCTTGACAGTAATGTTATAATCGGCCGCAATCCCGTTATGGAGACTCTCCGTTCGGGACGAGAAATTGATAAGCTTTTAGTAGCCCACGGTGCCGCAACAGGAACTACCAAGGTTATTATTGCAAAATGCCGCGAGAGAGGCATACTCGTTAAAGAGGTGGCTCCGAGCAAGCTTGATTTTATGAGCGGCGGTGCCGCGCACCAGGGCGTTGCTTTAATCGTTGCAAGCCATGAATATTGTGAAATAAAGGATATCCTCGAGCTCGCTAAGGAGCGCAACGAAGACCCATTTATAGTTCTTTGTGACGGAATAGAAGACCCGCACAACTTAGGTGCAATTATAAGAAGCGCCGAGGCCTGCGGCGTTCACGGAATTATTATTCCGAAAAGAAGAAGCGCCTCGCTTAATGCAGTTGTTTCAAAATCATCTGCAGGCGCGCTCGAATATATGAGAGTTGCAAGGGTTGCGAACATTACCTCTGCCATTGAAGAGCTCAAAAATGCAGGCCTTTGGATTTACGCCGCCGATATGGACGGTGAGTCCTGGTGCGGCACCGATTATTCAGGCCCTTGCGGTCTTGTTATCGGTTCTGAGGGCAACGGTGTTGGCCGTCTTGTCAAGGACAACTGCGATAAAATCGTATCCTTGCCTATGAAAGGCAAAATCAATTCATTGAACGCATCAGTTGCCGCAGGTGTTCTTATGTATGAAATAGCCCGTCAAAAAGCGGGTATTAAAGCGAGATAAATTCTAAGTTTCTTACTAAAGGGGTTATATGTATGGGACTGTTTAACAAAGATAAATACAATCTCTATGAAGAGCTTAAAAACGATGCTCTTTTTGGTAATGACGATGACAATATATTGGTTCCTCCTCAGCACGACGGAACTGTTCATCGCGATACTGTTACTCAAAAGAAGGTTGCGCCTCACGCGATAACTGCAGATGAGCTTATGGGAAATAGTGAAGTTGCTGATATCCCTATGACAAGCTCTGGTAATGACTCGGGCTCAGTTTATAAACAGATGACCGAGCGCAATTCTGCTATTACCGGGTTTGACGATAGTTATGTTCCCTCCTGGGCAACCTTTGAAACCAAGGAAAAGGAAAACGAGCCTATTCCCGAGGAGGCAGTTATCTCTGCCGAGGAAAAGCTCCGCAGTATGAATATTACAAGCCCTGTTTACAGCACTCCTACTGCTAAGGAGGAGCTTGAGAAAGAGGAAGAAAAGCAGGAACCGGAAAAAAAGCAAGATGACTTTTTAGCCCGTTGCCGCAGAGCAGTTAGCGCAGCTACTGCTAATGAGCCTGATGCCGCTGTTACTTCTAACAACGAGCCCGCCGTTGCACCTACTGAGGCAGACGAGTTTGCCGCATCTATAAAAGATGGCTTTGAGAGTATTAAAGCAGGTAAAAATGTTCTTAATATTGAAGATATTGAGGAGGATATTCCCGTTCAGCATACCCCGGCTGAAATTGAGGATATTATCCGCCGCCTTAAAAATGCGGGCGATGTTAAGGCTGAAGTGCCTGTTATAGGAAAGCCCGAAACAGAGGAAAATGCAGAGCCATTAGAAGCCGAGGCAGAGATTTTAGAAGCCGAGGAACCCGCAGAAAAACCTGCAGAAACTATAGAATCGCCCGCAAAACACCAAGAGGAGCTTGTTTTAGAACCGGGCGAAAAGAAATTAGAGGTTGAAGTTCTTTCAAGCGAAACCGAAGAAATAATTATGGAAACAACCTCGCCTACCCCCAGAGTATATGGCAAAATTGTTGACGGCGAGCTGCTTGGCAGAACCCTGCATGGCACCGATGTTGAAATTGATACCCTTATGAAAGCCACCGCCGCTGCCACCGCAGTAAATGCTACTGCAGACGATAAAACTATGATGTTTGAGGGTCTTACTGACGCCCTTTCTCAACGCGCAGATGACGATTTTTATGATGAATTTGATGAGGATTATGACGATTATGACGGAATAGAGGAAACTCCCTATTACGAAACAGACGACCCCGCGCTCGCATCAATACGCAACTACCGCAATTTAAACGATGCCGCAAGAATTAAAACCGACCTTGATGATAAATGTCAGAGCTTGCTGTTCAGAACCGTTTTATCCTTCTTACTTACCGCCGCATCGATTGTTTATACGAGCAATCTTTTCAATTTTGTAAATACCGGCGTTGTTGCAACCGTTAACCTTTTGTTGCTACTCATTACCGCCGCTATTAACTATGATATTTTCTTACATCTCAAGAATTGGGTAAAACTGAAGGTCAGCTTCGGTGCCTGCATTTCGGTTGCCGCAATAGTGGCTGCTGTTCATTCTGCATTAAACGCATTTGTCTTTGCAGATAAGTTCTATGTCCCCGCTTCTGCCGCAATGCTTCTTTTGGCCACCGGCAAATTAACCGAGCTTTTGAAGCAAAAAAGAATCGCTTTAGGCCTTAACGCTATTTCAACCTCCGAGGACCGCAGAGGCGTTGTTGCATTGTCGGATGACGCTTCGGCAGTTGTTTCCTCGGGCGCAGTTGACGGCGAGGCTTTAACCATTATTGGTAAAAAGACAGTTAATGTTCAGAACTTCCTTAAATATTCAAACTACTTGAATCCGCTCGACTTAAAGGCCGGTGCTTTAATACTTATCGGCATTGCCGTTGGTATTTTGGTTGGCGTTATTGTTGGCGTATTAAAGGGCGGCGCATTGGGATTTGGTGCCGCTTCGCTCGCACTTTGCTGCTGCTTCCCTGCCTGCTCGGCGTTAACAGCAGAGCTTCCGATGTTCAAAATTGCTAAGCATCTTGCAGGCTATCGTGCAATGCTTGCAGGCTTTAAGGGCGCTTATGACTTGAACCTTGCAAATGTTGTTGCAGTTAAAACCTGCGACCTTTTCCCGAAGGATAGCGTTAAGCTCTATGATATGAAAACCTTAAGTGAAAATGAAATTGGCCATTCCTTGCTCGACGCCGCCGCAGTTGCGGTTGCCGCAAAAAGTCCCATTGCCCCCATTTTACAGGATATTATCGGTCAGTTGCCCGAAAAGGACTTGCCCAAGGTTGGCAATGTTCAGTATGAGGATAAAATGGGCGTTTCGGGTTGGATTGGCGAAAGAACCATTCTTATCGGCAATAGAAATCTTATGCAGGGCCATAATATAACTGTTCCGCCCATTACTGTTGACCAGAAAATTTTGCGTGCAGGATATTTCCCTGTTTATGTTGCTTGCGACGGTGTGCCCTGCCTGCTCTTTATCATTAAATACGAAACCGACCCGACCATTACTGCAGAGCTACAGTCGATGTGCAACACGGGTATTACCGTTGTTGTTGACTCCAACGACCCCAACGCAACCGATATGATGCTCCGCGATTACTTTGGACTACCGAGTGATGCTATTAAGGTTATGAACCATAATGCCCGCGTTGCCTATGAAAAAGAGAGCAGATTTGAGGAAAATATTTCGGCATCTGCAAGCTTTAAGGATAACATCTGCGGCTTCTTTGCAGCAGTTACCGCAAGTATCAACCTGCCTCACACCTTATCAGTTATGACCGCTTTGTTTATAATTGCGGCAGTAGTAGGGCTTGCAATGCTTATCTGGGCATTCGTTTCAAGTAAGGTTATGATTGTAACCTCGCTTACCTTCGCTCTTTATCAGCTTTTATTCGTTGGCATCTCATTCTTACTATCAAAGGTTAAGAAATGATTGATTTAAAAAATATAAAATCATCGATTAAGCAGTTTTTCTGCTTCTACGAGGAAAACACTTTAAGCCTTAATGTTATAACCTCTATGGCGCAGTCGCTCATTCTGATTGCGGCGTTGTCGCTCTTTTTGCCCTATCCTGCAACCGCGGCAGTTGTCAGCTGCATCGGTGCATCATTTTGCGTTTTGCCGGGCACAAGAGATAAGATATTCTGCCATAAGGGTTCCTTTATCCTGCTTATTTTCACCCTTATAACCGCCACTGCTGCGCTCTGCCACGGCAACTGGACAGGGCTTTTAAGAACAGGCATTTTTGCGATGATGATTGTAATTTTCCTTGTTGCAAGAAGCCTTAATTATAAAAAGTTTTTTGAAAAGCTTTTGACCTTTTTAACCTTTGGCGGAACCTTTTCTGCAGTTGTTGCCTCAATAGAATTTTATAATAACCTTGGCAATGCAAATTACCGTTGTAAATCCTTTTTTACAAATCCTAACTTCTTTGGAATTGCCATGGTTTTGGTGATTTTCATCTGTGCATATAAGTTTATTATAGATTCAAAAGGAAAATGGGTTTACTTTACCTTTGCTTTAATAAACGCTTTAGGCCTTATATTCAGCAAAAGTATGAGCTTATGGCTTGTTTTGGTAATTGGCATATTCATGCTTTTATTTCTTAACCATAAGTATAAGTTGGTCGCTATTATGTTGGGCATTATAGCCGTTGCAATAGTGGCAATTATAGCTGTTCCCTCTTTAATTCCGCGCTTAAAGGAGTTATCTCTTACCTTCAATAACCGCGTTACTATATGGAATTTTGCAATAAAACATTTTAAGGAAACCCCCATTTTCGGCAGAGGCTTTTATACCTATAAATTTCTTTATAATCTTTATTCGTCCAGCGACCCCACAATTTACAAAGCTTCTTTATCTCACAACATTATTTTAGATTCCCTGCTTTGTCACGGAATTGTTGGAACAGGTCTTATTTTCTATTACATCTATATTTTCTTTAAAGGCGTTGCAAATTGCAAAGAGAAGCTTAAAGCGAAATCAGAAAGCTATGCCATTTCAATCTTTATAGTTTCGGTTGCAGTGACCCTTTTCTTCTACGGACTTATTGATACTACTATCATTTTTGTTCAAACGGGTATGATAGTTCTGTTTATTGCTTCCGGTATAGGAACAGAGGAAAGAAAAATAAAGCAATTAGAAGAGTCAGAGCGCAGAAAAGAAGAATAATAAAAATCCCCGAAAGAATTTCCTTAAAACTAAAAGGAATGAGCCCGGTGCAATACCGAACTCATTCACAAGCATTTTAATATTTAATTTTTGTCTAAACTTTGGGGTTCACTTCATTTCCATAGGGGATTTTTAAAAGTTCTAAAATTTTCAGTTTTAAATACATTTTATATATACTTTTATTTGGGAGAGTTTTTATGTTTAAAGAAATAAATCCGAAAGAAATAAATGACAATTTCATTAAAGCTATTGCCGATGAATATATGCTTATCGCTGCAGGCGATGAAAACGGCTATAATATGATGACTGCCTCCTGGGGCTTTGCGGGAGAAATCTGGGGAGATGACAGTGTTATAGCATTAGTGCGTCCCCAACGTTATACCTTGAAATTTTTAGAAGAACAGAATTATTTTACTTTGAGCTTTTACGGGGACAGAAAAGACATTCATAAAATCTGCGGTTCTAAATCGGGACGCGATATTGATAAAACCGCCGCTTGCGGATTGACCCCTGTTTTTTCTGATGACTCCGTCTATTTTAACGAGGCAAGACTGGTTCTTGTTTGCAAAAAGACCTATTGCGACAAGCTAAAGCCTGAATGCTTTATAGACAAGGATAAATTAAAATGGTATAACAATGATTACCATTATATGTTTATCGGCAAGATTGAAAAAGTTTATATAAATGATTAAAAAAACGCCTGATGGAAATAGCAGGGTTGCTAAGGACAGTTGTTATTACTAAAAACGGAATTTGGCACACAAATTCCCTGCTTGTGGCAGTATAAGACAAAACTACCCGAAGAAGAGAAAACAAAACTCTTTTTCGGGTAGTAATTTTTTTAGTGATATT
>CASFLA010000072.1 GCA_949295415.1 uncultured Oscillospiraceae bacterium | reverse complement strand
CCTTACAACAATTCATTCTGCTTCACAATTCTTCAAAATTATATGAAAAATTGTTGTCAATTTGTTGTCAACTCGGATTTGAGATGCCGAAAACCCTTGATTTTACTGGATTTTTTAGTCCAGAGGCTTCATTGTGGGGATTTCATTTGTAAAACTCACGTAACTCTACAAAAGTCTTCAAAACCCCAGTAAATAAGCCACTTTCCAAACTTTTTAAAAATATAAATCTCCGTAAGTCTACATACATTATGTTCCATTTGGCTTAACTTTTGGCTTATTGGCTTACGGATGCCTCGGAGTTGGATGCTGCAAGCTTGCCCTTTTGAAAATAGGCTTCGAGTCCTGCAAACTCATCTTTTCTGAGGTCTTTGGTCACATCGGCATAAATTCCGAGTGTTGTCGAAACATCGGCATGGCCTAAAGCATCTTGAATCACCTTGATGTTCACACCCGCTTCGCACATCCTCGTAGTAAAGGTATGACGAAGGGTGTGGCAACTGAAATGCGGTAACAGCACCTCGGGATTTTCGCTTTTTTCAAACTGCGCGTCATTGCAATCCCGTATGATGCGGCGGATCGCTTTGTTGAGCGTTCCCAAGTGCTGAGTATCGCCGTATCTGTTGACGAAAATAAAATCGGTATATCCGTCAACCGACGCATTACAACTTATGCCTGTTTCTTTTTGATTTTCCCGTTCCTCTAAGAACGCTTCCTTGACAAATCCCAGCATCGGAACGACACGCTCACCGGCTTTGGTCTTTGGCGTGTTCACATTGAAGCTACAACCCTTTTGTGGTCCGTGGCAATAGTAAACGAGGGTATGGTTCACATCAATGAGCCCTTCGTCCAAATCGATATCACACCAACGAAGACCTGTTGCTTCCCCAACGCGAAGACCGGTGCCTAACATCACTGCAAATATCGGATACCAATGACGATACTGCGGCGTGTTCCTCAGGTAGTCCAAAAACAACTCCTGCTCAGCAACCGTCAGCGCCTTCCGCTTTTCCGTTTGGAAGCAGTGGGCTTGCTTTAGTTCCTTCAAAACTCTCTCCGAAGGGTTACTTCTGATGTACCCGTCGTCAACCGCCAAATCAAATACCTGATGCAGTACGGTATGGATGCTATCAATGGTGGAAGCCTGTAAACCCCTTTCATCTGCCAAGTAATTGTAAAACCGCTTAACGTCCGATTTCTTTACTTGGGATATTTTAAGCTTTCCAAACTTAGGTCGAACAAAGGTGTTATACATATACTTGTAGTTTTGGAAGGTGTTATCTTTAAGCCCTCGCTTGATATGACACCAAAGATCAAAAAGCTCGTTGATGGTCGTGTTTCGTTTCTCAGCCTTTATGCCGTCCGAAATATCGCGGTCAACTTCCTTTTCTTTCTCACGGAGTTCTTCAAGCGTTTTACCATAGATAACATGCCGCTTTCCAAATTGATCGGTCCATCGATAGTCATAGCTACCGTTCGGTCGTTGGCATTCCCCTTTACGGAGAACGATCCTGTCTTTGTCTTTTCTTTTTGTTGATTGTCTTGCCATAAGTGCTCCTTTCTCGGGCTGGCAAGAGCAAAGTTCCAACATATTCATTATACCACAACTTTGCTCTTAACACAATACCCATTGGCTTAAATTGAGTACGCTTTTTCGAGATACTCGTCGAATTTCTTTCTTTTAATCAGTCGCTTACCGCCAACCCACAGAACAAATTCACAACGGTCATCATTCGTAAGCTTTCGGATACGATTTATACCTACGCCTGAATAAGCGGCTGCCTCTTCAAGCGTTAAACAACTTTTCTCCCAAATTGGAATCTCTTTCATCGGCACACCTCCTCGTGTGATATTTACCTCCTTCCTTGCCGGAGGCAGGCATACTAAAATCAAACATTTAAACTTCTCCTTCATCATTTTTAAGAGCCACAATCTGCCGTCATCAGATTAGGACTTTTAGAATTTTCGTTCACAGCAACGGCCGAGACATGTGATGCTCTGTACGAAAATCTCTACTCAAGACATAAGAATATAAAATTCAAGTTTCAAGAAAACATTAACAAAGAAAAAACTGCCGCAAGCAAAATGCTCACAGCAGTTCATCTCTTATTGGAATTATTTTAAATGAGTGTCATTCAAAAATGACGATAACTTTCTTTTCGATATGCTTGATGACTCTCATTTTGAAATCGCCTTTCAGATTTATAAAAGATTAATTTTAGATTTATAAAAGGGCGCTCATTTTGAAATGACTTCTTCGCTTTCGTTTCAAGATGATTAGATGAACTTTCATTTTGAAATGAGGGATGGATTTTCCCTTCGATATGACAATAGATTTCTAACCCTCTTGTCAACCTCAAAAAGATAATCATTTTCTTGTCATTTTAAAACGAGTTTTTGCAAAGAAAATCATCTCAAAAATAGTATCATTTTCTCGCAAAAACACTCTCAAAATTCTTATCATATCGAAATGATAACCAATCTCTATAGATTTTTAATTATTGAGCCTTAGAAAGCGAAAAACATCGTTAAACTTAATGTACTACAAAAATATATCCTTTCGTGGTCTTTTAGGTGCTTGTTTTGTACTTTTAGGTGCGTTTTTGATTCATTATCAATAATTACCCTATAAGGGGCGGAGTGAAATTCATAAACGTTAAAATATTATTACCCCATGTTTTTCCACCCCATAATCTACCCCATAGTCAAGTCAGGTTACAACCCCATGTTTCGCCCCATACTCCATTCTTGATTCCACCCCACGTTTCGCCCCACGTTTTAACTTCGCATCTTGCCCCAAGTTATGCCCCATATTTTTTGTTACCCCATCTTTTGCCCTCCGTATCTATAACACCACAACAGTCACCCCATGTTTACGTCATGCACACCACCCCAACTTTTACCCCAACCCCATATTTCAGCTCCACAATATAGTTCATATTTTTACTTTCGTCAAACAGACAAAAACAAAGGCGGAGATTTCTCTCCGCCAAATAAAATTATCAAGTTTTTTTATTCTTCGTATTTTTTATTTGAATCCTGCATTATTTCAAAAATAGAATCGCTTCGAAATCCTAATGCCGCGCCCAAATCATCTGCAATTAAAGAACCCGTAAGTTTTTCAAAAGTGAGCTTAGGGTAATCCTTTAAGAAATAGACAGAACTTTTATTAATTTCTTTATGAGCATACGGAAGACCGTAGTTCTTTACATAACCTTTGTATTTCTCACCATAAAACACCGCTACAGATTCTCCAGCATTTTCAATTTCTACGCAAAAGGCATAATTTTTCTCTTTTAACTTATATTTTTTTGCAATATCGCTAAAAAGCATTGTGCCAAAGAACATTAAATTAAACAAAGTCGAGCCATTGGCGATTCGGAAGTTTTGTGCAATTTCATAATCAACTCCCAAGGATTCTAAAATTGCTATAAACTCATCTTTTTCATCCTCGGAAACACCAAGCGGTAAAGAAATTTTACACGACCAATCATAGAAAAGTTCAAAAATGTATGTAGCAGAATTTGTGCTTGGGAAGATATTTCTTTGCTTAAAAATAATAGAGTTCATAGAATAGGCAACACTTTTGAAGATATCATGTTTGTCCTGCACATATTTTATAAATTTATCCCTGTTGGCATACAGATTAAAAAATGTATCTTTTTTTGCGCTAATATTCTTCAGATATATGTTTGCAATAGGATATGTTACTTTTTGTTGAAGAACATTATTGTATGCGTAAAAGGAATCTCGTTGACAAAAGTCTTCTACTTGCTTCTTATAGGCATTTGATTTTTCATACAAGTACTCAATATTGCCCCTATCCGCCGGCTTAATAGGTTCCTTACTGCTACCACTACGAACATATACACTCCCATTGCAAATATACGGTGTATTGTTACCTTCGTATACATAAACTACCAATAAACCTACAGTTTTATCATTAGGGCAAGTGAGAAATCGTGTATCAAACTCCGGCATAGGAGAAATTCGAGTAGCGATTTTTCCTATTTTCTGGCTATAATCTTTCTTGTCAATAGGTTTAATATCTTTGGTCTTATCATCAATACCAATTATTAACCATCCGCCTTCACAATTAGCAAAAGACGCTATTTCCTTTGCTAATTGTGCTTTTTCATCGTCCTTTAATAAAAGCTTAAACTCTAAATGGTGCCCTTCATCACAGTCAACCAATTGAGATAAGTGCTCATATTTTATTTTTTCAATAGTTAATGGCTTTCCATAACTATCAAAAAAGGGTGAATACATCAATTTGCCTCCTAAAAATCCAATATATGCAACATAAATATTCCGTTTTTACATCACCGTATTATCCGTCCACATTTCACACTGGCTGATAACAGTCTCAATGGCATCCTCATACTGTTCCGGCGGATAATCGTACTTCTTTAGCAGACGCTTAACCATCTTGCGCATCTTGGCACGTGCGGTCTCTTTCTTCTGCCAGTCAATTGTCCTGTTTTTACGAAGCAACTCGGTAAGCTCCTGAGTCATTTGCACAAGCACATCATTTTTGTAAAAATCTTTAATTGCTTGTGGCTTCGTCAAAGCATCGTAAAACGCCAGTTCTTCCTGTGTTAAACCAAGGTCTTCGCCAGCTTTGTGAGCCTTTGCAATTTCCTCTGCTGCCGCCAAAAGCTCCTTAATGACTTCATCGTTGCTGATATGCCCATTGTAGTAAGCGTTCATAATACGGGCAATCATTTCCGAGAACTTTTGTGATTGTACAACATTGGTTTGCTTATACAGGGAAACCTGTTCAGCAAGTAATTTCTTCAAAATCTCCACAGCAATATTCTTTTGTTTCATCTTAGAGATTTCTTCAAGAACATTGGCATCAAACAGCGAGAAATGTTCACCCATTTTGCGGCTGTCAAACAGACTGATAACACCTTCGCTCTGGACACTTGCCTTCAATAATTCATTGATTTGTGCATTGATCTCTATGAGAGACATAGGCTTTCCGCCGTTGCCGCCATAAGTAAGCTTTATAACGGTAGATCTCACCGCCTCAAAATAGGCAGCTTCTCGGCGTTCCTTGTCCGTAGTCATACTGGAGCAGAGCGACATCGACTGCCGCATCAGCATTGATTCTTTAAGGTATAGATCCTTTCGCTCCTGCGCTTGCGGATCCAATACAAAGTTTGCACCGTCCGTAATAGCTTGTGCCATTTCAAGCGCCGAACCTTTGATAAATCCGCTGTAATCGAAACCGTGGAATAAATCGCGGCATACTTGCAGTTTTTCCTGGAACTTGGGATATGCTGTCTTGGCGATATCCATATCACCGTATTTAGAACGGTCACGGGCGGTATACTCGTTCATTGCCGCTTTAAGTGCAGATGCAATGCCTACATAGTCAACAACAAGACCGCCTTCTTTGTCACCAAACACACGATTTACACGAGCGATTGCCTGCATTAGATTATATCCATGCATAGGCTTGTACACATACATCGTAGCCATTGACGGAACATCAAAGCCGGTGAGCCACATATCGACAACAATGGCAATTTTCATAGGATCATTATTATCCTTGAATTTGCGGGCAAGTTCTTCTTTGTGGCGCTTAGTTCCGATTATTTCTTTCCAATCCTCAGGATCGTTGTTGCCGCTGGTCATAACAACACCGATCTTTTCTTTCCAATCAGGTCTCACCTCTAAAATGCGACGGTAGATCTTCATTGCAATGGGGCGCGAATAGGCAACGATCATCGCCTTGCCAGTCAGGAGGTTTGCTCTTTCTGATTCGTAATGCTTGACGATATCATCCACCAGAGAGGTAATGGTAGAATCCGCACCAAGTACACTTTCCATTTGCCCAAGCATTTTCTTTGATTTTTCAATGGTAGTAGAATCGGCTTGTTGCTCTAATAAATCGTATGTAGAGTCAATAAGTTTCAGCGTATTTTCGTCTAACTTTAAGTGAACAACGCGGCTTTCGTAGTAAACAGGACGAGTTGCGCCGTCTTCTACTGCTTGCGTCATATCATAGATGTCGATGTATTCACCGAACACCTCACGGGTATTGCGATCCTTGGACGATACCGGCGTTCCTGTAAAGCCGATAAATGTCGCATTAGGCAAAGCGTCACGAATGATACGAGCATTACCAACAACAATACGTGCCTCGGTCTCGCCTTGTTCATTTTCGCTCATAACAACACGCTCATCCATGCCGTACTGTCCACGATGTGCTTCGTCAGCCATAACTACGATGTTGCGGCGGGTGGATAACGGTTCTTCGCTTTCCTCAAACTTAAACATGGTAGTGAAGATAATTCCGTTTGCCTCTCTGCCGTCCAACAACTGTTTCAGATGCACTTTGCTTTCTGCCTGTACCGGTGTTTGCCGTAAGAACGAGGCACATTTAGAAAACTGGGAATAAAGCTGATCGTCAAGGTCAATTCTGTCGGTCATAACAACAATAGTCGGACTATCCAGCGCCTCTTGCAGCAAATGGGCATAGAACACCATGGACAGTGATTTTCCACTGCCTTGTGTATGCCAAAACACGCCGCCTTTACCATCTGTAACGATAGCGATTTTTGCACGCTCAACCGCTTTGCGAACAGCAAAGTACTGATGATAGCCTGCTAATATCTTAAATGCTTTTGCCTGTTCCACAGAGAAACAAATAAAATTCTTGATAATATCCAGTAGCCGTGCCTTGTCGAACATCCCCTCATAGAAGGTCTGAAAATCTGCGAGGGTTACGGTTTCTGTTCCGTCTTTGGATTTCCATTCCATAAAACGATCAAGGCCGGAGGTGATCGTGCCTGCTTTGTTTGTAGTCAGATCACTGATTACGCAGATAGCGTTGTAGTTAAAAATAGACGGGATATCCTGCATATAGTTGCGGATCTGATTATACGCATTCTCGGCATTAACTTCATCTTTGGACGGACTTTTCAGTTCGCACAAAACCAAGGGCAAACCGTTAATAAACAGAATAACATCGGGGCGGCGGTTGTTGCCGTTCTCTATGTAGGTGAATTGATTCACAACATAAAAACTGTTGTTCTCAATGTTTTTATAATCCACAAGGTAAACAAGAGAGTTTCTTTCTTCACCGGACACAAAGTATTTTACCGGTACACCATTCTGCAGATAGTCCATAAATTGCATATTCTTCTGCAACAGACTACCTGTATCAAAATCACGCAGTTTGGCTAGCGCTTCCTGAATAGCATCCAGAGGCAACCCTTTATTCAATTTCACAAGACTATCCTGCAAGACAGCATCCAGCAAAGGGCTGGAATAATCACGCTCCATATCGGGCGCATAGATGTGGGTATAACCCATCTTCTCGAACAGCTCAATAATAGCTTGCTCGTATAATTCTTCTGTGAAGTGCATATTGGTGCCTCCTTAATTAAAAACGAATAGGTATTTCTGAATGTAGTATTTCTACATCTTCAATTCCAGAACATATTAATAGCTCATTAATGCCTTTCTCTGCTATCTCAAACTCCATAATAGGAGATACAGTTACTTGTTTTATTGCATTTTTAGGAATTTCAACTTGAATAAAAGGAACAATAAGACCGTTTTTTGCACAAAATCCTTCATACATATTTCCGTTTTCAGGACCAAAAAAAGATGTGGCTTCTTGTTCGTTTTTTGGAACACAGTCTTCGCTGATTTCAATAACAATACGAAATTCATCTTCTGTTGAAAATTTTTTACTTTTAAAAAACGGGGAAGTCTTTTCAATATAATTATGTAACAACAATTTTCCATAATTTAAAAAGTTATCTTTTAATGTTCCATTTGCAATGTCTTTAACAGAATCTATAGATTCCGAAAGTAGTTTTTCTATGATTTTTAAGAAAAATTCTATCTCTTTCTGTTGTTCTGTTGGCTTATATAATACTTTACCGTAATATATTCTGAAATCATTGTAATTTTTGTTATCGACAGATAAGAACACATTAAGAAGATTTTTGATATTAAAACCAATGTTATATCCTTGATAATTTCCGTTATTAACATAGTAATTCCACATGTTTAAATTATCATAATCTCCACATGAGCAAAAAACATAATGGCGCTTTGGCTTTACTCCTTTGGAACTTATTTTTGCAAAACTGTAATTGAATTTAATATCAGCGACATTCATCTCCTTAATGTCATTCAAGCTATGATTGCTAAGTAATTCTTTAATACATATTGTCGATAACGGATATTTATTTTCGTTCATTTCCAAATAATCCAACAACACTTTAATGAAATATACAATTTCACTTCTATCATTCAAAAAGTGTGCATCAGTAAATCTAATTTTTCCAGATTGAATGATTGATAAAAAAGCGGAAGGTGATGTGTAATGATATTTTATAGTCTCTTTGCTTATACGAGATTTTCCATATTGAAAATTTTCTATCATTGAAAAATCAGATTTTTTAAAATCCATAGTAACCTCTTTTATATAAAAACCAAATATGTTTTAAGTGATAATAATTAATCAGATGTTTAAAGTTGAATGTCAGAAACATCAATCTCGCCAGCCATCAGTTTGGGTAGCAACGAATCGCGCAATTCAGCTAAAGATGCGTTTTCGCGATGATTGGCTGCAATAAGTGCAAACATAGCTTTCAGCGTTTCAGTGAGATTGTGTGAAGAATCATCTTTCGGACATGGTATTTCACACGCTCCTAAGTCGGACGGTTTTATCGACGGAAATGTAGAAGTGCTTTGCTCTGCCAACTGCTGCATCTTCTCAATGAAAGCATTATCTGTTAAGCACAGATAAATAAGTTCATTGCAAACTAACGAATTTTTACTTCTTATTACTGCGAATCCAGTAGAAGCAAGCATATTAGGCAGAGTCTCACTTATTATACCAAAATGCCTTTGGTTAGGTCGTACTGTTGAAAACACCACATCATTTGAAGCAATTATCCGTCTTGCACGACTCGGTAATTTTTCAGTAGAAGGAGTAATGCGTTGAATGTCTGTAATGTAACCATCGGTCATACTACTTGTGTCGAGATAATTTACATACTCCCAATCTGCCTTCGGAGAATATGTGTCAGGGTTGATTACTGCAACGTCACTAAGAGGCAGTAATTCGTAATCACTATTGTTTTCGTCGACCCACTGATTTGCGAGTGCTCTTGCTTGAGCATATAAACTATCGTTTATCTTTTGATTATTTTCGATTTTTTGATCCAATAAATACAGTAAATTAGCGATGCGTTGTTGTTCCTTTAATTCTGGGATAGGAAATGAGTATTCGCGCATTTGCTTTAACGATACATTTTTTATTGTTGTACCCGTTGCAACTGAGTTGATGTACTGCTGAAAATGAGGCGATGAAACCACGTAACGCATAAACTGTACATCACAGTCAGTTGACACATTGAAATAACACGCGCTTTTACCGAGTATAACCTTTTCGCCGTTGTAAACTGCAACATTCCCTAACGTGCCGTTGATAGAAACTAAAACCGTCCTATCGGTCAACTCTTTTTTGTGTTTTTCATATTCACTTAAGCCAACGCGTTTAGTATCGGGTTTTATTACAATTTTACCATTATGTAAATTGTTTCCGTTAATAAAAGCGTATTCACCATTTTCGTCATATTTAGGCGTGCCATGCAATCCATCGCCTAATATTGTTGAACATTCGGCTATGGTTGTCATTCTCCATTCCTGCATATGCATATACCATCCTATCCGATTGATTGAATCTAAATCACTTCACCAAAGCCACAATTAATGCCACCAGTGAAACGAGCGCAGAAAAGAGAGCAACAACATAATTGCGGTCTTTCTCTCGCAAAACCTCGACACCCAACAGAATACAATCGAGCCCTAAGATTCCCATAATTACAAGAGCGAACTTTGAACTTACCCCTTGCACCCAATAATCTCCGCCGTTTTTAATCAAAAAATAGAATACAGCTATTCCAAAAATGATAATTGGGATTCCGATAGCGCATTTTAGGAAAAAGGAGAATCCATCCGATTGTTTTTCATTATTTGTAGATATGTAGCAAGGCTTGGTTTCATCAACAATGCGATTGGTTGACCATTCGATTCTTTGCGTCAAATCATCCAATATTTGTTTTTGCTGTTCACTATCAAGGCGCACTGTAACCGTTTGAGGTTTCCTTTTAGAAATTCTCGATTTTTTGCGCATTTTACACTTCATATCCAATAGCTCCTAATTTTTGACGAATTTCTTCTAATGTATGAGACTGTGCGAACAGTTCAGAAAGTTCGCCGGTCAATCTGGTCATCTTTTCTTCGAAGGGTTCACCATCATCATCTTGCTCTTCAATTCCTACATAACGACCGGGAGTGAGGATATAATCCTGCTTGGCAATTTCTTGTATATCGACCACCGCACAGAATCCCTTTTGATCCTCCAGCGCACCTTCACAATACACCTTATATGTATCGGAAATTCGTGCAATATCTTCGTCGGTCAACTCACGATTTTTTCTCGTGACCATTGTGCCGAGATTTCTTGCATCAATAAATAATGTTTTACCGGGTTGCTTTTTGTTCTTAGAAAGAAACCACAGCGACACAGGAATGCCTGTGGTATAGAAAAGCTGTGTGGGCATAGCAATAATGCACTCCACCAAGTCAGCATTGATGATATTTTTGCGGATCTCACCCTCACCGCCGCTTTGAGAAGAAAGAGAGCCGTTTGCCAAAACCATACCAATCTTACCGTTTGGCGCAAGGTGATAAATCATGTGCTGAAGCCACGCAAAGTTGGCGTTACCGGCAGGTGGGGTACCATACTGCCAACGAACATCATCCTTAAGCTTGTCCGCACCCCAATCAGAAAGATTAAAAGGCGGATTTGCCATGATGAAATCGGCACGAAGTGTCGGGTGGCAATCGTTAAAGAAAGTATCTGCATTATAGCTGCCGAGGTTGGCTTCAATTCCACGAATGGCAAGATTCATTTGAGCCATCTTCCACGTAGTCGGGTTAGAGTCCTGACCGAATACGGAAATGTCACTTAGATTGCCTGCGTGATTTTCGATAAACTTCGCACTCTGTACGAACATTCCACCCGATCCACAGCAAGGATCGTACACGCGGCCATTGTAGGGCTGCAGTACTTCGACCAACGTGCGTACCACACAGGCAGGTGTATAGAATTCACCCGCCAATTTACCTTCCTGCTCAGCAAATTTCGACAAGCAGTATTCATATGTTCTGCCCAGTATATCACGGCTGGAGCCTGCTTCTACCATCTTAATGTTCGTAAAGAGGTCAACCACATCGCCCAAACGGCGCTTGTCCAGTTCGGGACGAGCAAAATTCTTGGGAAGAATGTCTTTGAGTCGCTTGTTTTCCTTTTCAATTGCTCTCATGGCATCGTCGATCACAGTACCGATCTCCGCAGTATGTGCCTTGGACGCAATGACGCTCCAACGAGCATTTTCGGGAACAAAGAAGATGCCTTCGGAAATGTATTCGTCCACGTCTTCTTCAAAGCCGTCACCTTCAGCAACAAGAGCCTGATACTTTTCATCGAAACGATCAGATATATACTTGAGAAAAATCAGTCCCAAAACGACGGATTTATATTCGGATGCGTCGATGTTACCGCGTAACACACATGCAGCATCCCAAATTTGTTTTTCAAAGCCGATATCGGCTGTATTATTGGTGACCATTATTTATCTCCATTTCTTTTTCAACTAAAAATATAAGTTGCCTTGAAAGAATATAGCGCAAATCAGTTTCATCTATCCGTTCAGAAGGTTTTGAAATCGTAGTCGGCAAAGCCGTAATTTTTGCAAATATTTCTTTGTGATTTCTGTTATTGGAAGATATTTGATGTTTAGCAGAAACCTCATCTATAGGATTTTTCTGATATTCATTCCAAGTATCCAATATATCTTTTTGCAGTTCCGTAATTTCGTGTTTTGCTCTTAAAAATTCGATTAAAATGCTTATTTGATCCATAATTATTTGTCTTTCTCCAATACTGTGAAATAATCATCAAATGTAAGTTAACGTACGATGCACAAGTTTAGTTATAGGGGTGTGGCTCTTTATAGGACGCATCAAAAAGTCGTAGTAGCGTTTTCTCACATATCCATAGCATTCTCATCGAGCAGGAATTGTTCGATGCCGATATAGAGAATGCCGTCGTCATCGTGCCAGGGGATGATGTTGTCTTTAACTACTACAATCTTCTTAAAGGAATCGCCGACACGCTTTAAGGAACGGATCTCTTGCTCGCGCTTTTCTTCATCAGCTACGGTCAGTGCCGACTGGATATAATACTTTTTACTGCCCTTATTCGCAACGAAGTCGATTTCAAGCTGGGTGCGTTTACTCTTCTTTTCCGCATCCTTATAGCAATACTCAACCACGCCGACGTCCACGCTGAAATCACGGCCGCAAAGCTCGTTATAAATAATGTTTTCCATAATGTGATTTTCTTCTTGCTGACGGAAATTCAGTCGGGCATTGCGAAGTCCCACATCGCTGAAATAGTATTTAAGCGGCGAGCCGATATACTTTCTTCCTTTAACATCGTAGCGTTCGGCTTTGTAGAGAAGGAACGCATCGATAAAATAATCAAGATATCTATTAACGGTAGGCGCACCGATATTCATCTGCTTTGCACTCTTAAAGGTGTTGGTGATCTTATTAGCATTAGTAAGGGAGCCAACCGAAGACGAAACTATGTTAAGAATATCGTCAAGCACCGTTTTTTCGTACACAAGCTTGTTTCTATCCATAATGTCGCTGATATAGATTGCATCAAAAAGCGATTGCAGGTACTTCGCTTTTTCTTCATGACTCTTTTTAGTCATTACGAGGGGAAGACCACCATAGGTGTAATACTCCTGCCAAGCATTGCGCTTTTCTCCCTCGAAAGCATTATAAAACTCCGCAAAGGAAAGCGGATTTACTCTGATTTCATCACCACGTCCACGGAATTCGGTGAGGATATCCGAGGATAGCATTTTTGAGTTACTACCGGTTACATACACGTCAATATTGTCGTGCTTCATAAGGCCAAGCACAACATCGACAAAACCGATTTTATCCTCAACACCTTCAATGTACGGATTCTGAATAGTAACGACCTTTTGAATCTCGTCAAGGAAAACGTAGTAAGTTTTGCTCTCATCAGCAGTTAGGTTGCGGATATGCTTGCCAAGTTCAAGGGGATTACGATACTTAATGTTCTCGTCATCATCAAGAGCAAGGCAGATAATACAGTCGTC
Source organism: uncultured Oscillospiraceae bacterium (assembly GCA_949295415.1). Classification (GTDB taxonomy): domain Bacteria; phylum Bacillota; class Clostridia; order Oscillospirales; family Acutalibacteraceae; genus UMGS172. The sequence continues at coordinate 15,547 of CASFLA010000072.1, read as the reverse complement.
CTCTACTCCGATTGACTTCAAATAATCCTTATATATATTGAACAGCAAATAAGATTTTCCACATCTTCTGATGCCGGTGATAACCTTAACTAAGCCATTCTCCTTTTTACTGATTAATTTTTCGAGATACTTTTTTCTTTCAATCATAGCGCATACCTCATCGAATAATTTTGCGTATTTACGCATTTTTACGCTCTTATTATAGCATATCCCTACTTACAAGTCAATATTACATCGAACAATTTTGCGTATTTCTACACATTTGTTCTTTCTGTTGGTAATACAATAATGTTCTTTTGTTTTTTAATGGCATAGTCAAGAGCGATCTTGGTACCGCTTTTACGAGTGGATGGGGCATTTGCTTCATCATAGTAAACGATACAGTATTGACTTTCGTTTATCATTTCGTAGTTGCGTTCCACATAAGCGGCTCGGCCAGATCCGATGATATGTTCAGGATAATAGGTATCCTCGTAGCTTTCAAGCAGATAATTTTTATAGTGCTCACTGATATATGGATACTCCGCCCGTACATAGATTCGTTTTATGTGCGGGTGCTTTTCTTTTATTTTTGTCACAACTTCAAGGCACAGGCTATTAAAGCGGCTCTTGCTCCCAAAAAGAAAGGTATCAACATTTTCGTCCACAATTAGTTTTTCAATTATTTCAATAATTTTTGATTTTAGTTCCTCGGTTTCGTTTATCGTTCTGTGACCGAAGAAGCAACAGGTATTTTCAATCAATATACTCACCTCACGCATAATTTGCAAAATAAAACCCTAAAAATATTATTCCGTATCCTATTGGGATATATGCGTTATTTTAACATATCCGAATGGGATATACAATAATATTAATGTAAATTATGAGGTGGATACTATGGGTATTGATTATATTTCAATTGGTAATCGTATAAAAGAAATTCGAACAACAAAAGGTTGGACACAAGCCAAACTCGCAGAAGAGTCCGGTGTAGAACCGTCTAACATTTCACATATTGAACGTGCTGCAACTAAGCTCAGCTTGCCGACACTTGTTAATATTGCGAACGCTCTTGGCGTTACTCTTGACGAAATTGCATACGGCAGTTTAGTTAAGAGTTCGCATGTTTCAATTAAGATGATTGATGAGATTCTTGCTGATTGTTCTCCTGAAGAATTAAAATCTATTGCCGAAGTAATTAAGACTACCAAATCTGTTTTGAAGAATAAATAACCTTAAAATGTTGAAAACACTCTGCCGCAATAGCAGAGTGTTTTTCGTTAGTATATTCTCATAATGTTAAACTCCTCTTCGGGAGAGTCGTAGGAACTGAGTTTATAAAACCCGTAAGGTGTAGAGTTCGTTAGATCCGCGGTAATGTCCACATTGTACCACGCACCGCCTATGTAAACACGATTCCAAGTATGCTTGTATTGATAATCGTCCTTGCGGTAACCATCTACAGAATAGCAAGGGATATTTTGACTGCGGCAGATGGCAGTAAAGAGGTTCGCAATATCATAACAGATACCTTTTTTCGTCTGCAAAGTTTTATCAATGTCAGAATGCTGATAAACCGGATTGCAGTTATAATCGTATGTGATATTATTTAGAATCCAAGCGTAGGCCACTTTTGCTTTTTCTTCATCCGTTAAGGCATCTGAGCAGATTTCATCAAACTGTTTTTCGTGGTCAGCATCCCACAGAACACCAGTACCGTTAGCAAGGGATTGGTTTGTGTACGAAAATGTCAGTCCCGTAAATACAAGCGTCAAAATAGTCGTCAAAAGCAATACCGCACTGATAATTTTAGTCGGGAGTTTTTCTTTGGATTTTGGTCCACAAATAAAGTTCTTGATGATTACCATTGCTGACGAAAATACTGCAAGAAAACCAAGCGGGCGGCGATAGTAAATTGCAAAGTATAGACCAATAGCTACAATCACAACTGCGAAGAAATATGTAATGGTTCGTTGCAACCTTGATTTTACATTAACTAAAAATAAGCCGCTACAAAAAACAGATAGCAAAATTAAGCACACAGGCAGTGTGCTGATTAAAAGAGTATCCCACAAGGAGTAGGTAACGTAAATGTTGATTGCCGTTAAAATAGCAAAGCCAAATAGCCGAATTTTCATAGAGTAGCCTCCAAAAAAATAAGCCATTTACACTCGGTTTCAAGTGTAAATGGCTTAAAGATTTTTGGAACTTTTGCTCTTGCCTTACCCACTTAAAACCGTCATTTTTTGCACAAAAACATTCATTGGCTTAAGTTTGGCTTATGGCTTACGATTTTGGCGGTCCAAAACCTCGAAAAACACAGTATTTATGCGGTTTTTCTCAGTCCAAGGGTTTCATTGTGGGGAACAAGATAACATCGCGGATTGCGGGTGAGTTGGTAAGTAACATTGTAAGTCTGTCAATACCGTAGCCAATTCCGCCTGTTGGGGGCATACCATGCTCAAGCGCGTTAAGAAAGTCTTCATCAGTGTGGTTAGCTTCCTCATCGCCTGCGGCAAACATCTTCTCCTGCTCCTCGAAACGATGACGCTGGTCAATCGGGTCGTTAAGCTCGCTATAAGCGTTGCACATCTCCCAACCGTTGCAGAACAGTTCAAATCGCTCAACATAATCGGGATTCTCGGGCTTACGCTTTGTAAGCGGAGAAATTTCAACCGGATGGTCCATAACAAAAGTAGGCTGAATGAGCTTATCCTCAACAAACTCCTCAAAGAAGAGATTCAAAATATCGCCCTTAGTATGCCTATCTTCATAATGAACATCGCGCTCATCAGCCAAAGCTTTAGCCTCGGCATCGGTTTTAATATTGCTGAAATCAACGCCTGCATATTTCTTAACGGCATCAAGCATTGTTATTCTCTCGAAAGGCTTTGAGAAATCAATCATATGCTCGCCATAAGGGATAGTTTCACTGCCGCAAACCTCGTTTGCAAGATAGCGGAAAAGGTTTTCGGTAAGGTCCATCATACCGTGATAATCGGTATATGCCTGATAAAGCTCCATTAAAGTAAACTCAGGGTTATGACGGGTATCAAGACCTTCATTACGGAAAACTCTGCCGATTTCATAAACTCTTTCAAGGCCGCCAACGATAAGACGCTTTAAGTAAAGCTCCAAAGAAATGCGAAGCTTAACATCCTCATCTAAAGCGTTAAAATGGGTTTCAAACGGACGGGCAGCTGCACCGCCTGCGTTAGAAACGAGCATGGGGGTTTCTACCTCTAAGAAGCCACGCTCATCAAGATAATTACGAATGGCGCGGATAATCTTAGTTCTCTTGATAAAGGTATCCTTGACCTCCTGATTCATTATAAGGTCAACATAGCGCTGACGGTAACGCATATCAGTATTGGTAAGACCATGGAACTTCTCGGGTAAAACCTGCAGGCTCTTAGAAAGCAGGGTTACAGAGGTAGCATGAATACTGATTTCGCCTGTTTTTGTTTTGAAAACCTCGCCAACGATACCAACAATGTCGCCAATATCATATTTCTTGAAATCCTTATATTCTTCCTCGCCAATGTTATCCCTTGCAACATAAGCCTGAATAGAGCCCTCTATATCCTGAACATTGCAGAAAGAGGCCTTGCCCATAATGCGCTTTGACATCATACGGCCGGCAACCGAAACAGTTTTACCCTCCATATTATCAAAATCATTCTTTATTTCCATGCTATGATGAGTTGCATCATATTTAGTGGTTACAAATGGGTCCTTGCCGGCAGCCTGAAGCTCAGCCAGCTTCTCGCGACGAACCCTTAAAATTTCATTAAGATTGAGCTCCTGCTCTGCAGGTGCCTTAACATTATTATTTTCCATTATAAAACTTCCTTATCTTGAAACATCAAGAACCTTGAATTTTAAATGACCTGCCTCAGTGGAAACTACAACTTCCTCGCCCTTTGCATGACCGATTAAAGCAGCGCCAACGGGAGATTCATCAGAAATTTTGAACTCTCTGGGGTTAGATTCTGCAGAGCCAACAATTGTATAAACAAGCTCCTCCTGGAACTCAACATCAAGAATTTTAACGGTGCAGCCAATGGTAATTTTACCGTCAGCAGCATCAAAATCATCAATTATTTCAGCATTTTTGAGCATTGCTTCGAGTTCAACAATTCTTGCCTCAATTTTTGCCTGCTCGTTTTTAGCTTCATCATACTCGCTGTTTTCAGACAAGTCACCGAAGCCTCTTGCTATCTTGATTTTTTCCGCAATCTCATTACGGGTTACGGTTTTCAAATTCTCGAGTTCGTCCTGAAGAGTTTTAAAGCCTTCAGAAGTTAAAAGAACAGCCTTTGCCATTTTTATATCAACCTTTCAAATTGATTATTATTAGATAAAAGGGCACTTGCCCACACTTAAAATCATTATAATTAAATAGGCTTCCTATGTCAAGTAATATTTGGGTGTTAGTGCCGGCTTAAAACTCATTATTTCCTTATTGTTGACATTATCTGATTTGGCGGTTATAATATGTATATAAACTTAAAAAAGGATGATATATTATGAAAATGAAGCACTTTTTCTGGATTGCATCAGCAATAGTTGCAGTTACCGCTATGGCCGCAGGAATTGCCGTTTTCGTTTCGCGTTTCTTGGCTGAAGAGGATGAGGAGAACTACCTCGAATGCGCTGATGAGGAATTTGAAGAGTAATTTTAAGGATTAAAACACCGCTGTAGGTATATCCTACAGCGGTGTTTTTTTATTTGTTTATTCTTCTGACAAGCATCGGCAAAGCTTCTTCAAAATTAACTCCGTATTCCCGAGCATCAGGGTCAAGAGCCGTCTTTTTTATACATTCCAATGAAAAATCGGTAGCAAGCTTTAATGCCTCAAAATATGATAAACCTTTAATATATGATCCCGTTACGGTTGAAGCGAAAATATCGCCCGTTCCAAGATATGTTCCCATAAGCTTTTCATTAAAATATGAAGAAAACTCATCACTTACAGAATCATAGTAGTAAAAGCCTATTTTTTTTGGCTCAAAGCTGATTCCCGTTAATGCCGCACGTTTTGCGCCTAAAGCGCATAGTCTCTTTAAAATATCTTTTATATATTCCTCATCGTAATCATAGGTAAACGGAATACCGAGCATAAACGCCGCCTCGGTAAGATTGGGGACAATTAAATCTGCACCGTTTATAAATTTAGCCATTCTTTCAACCGTTGCGGAACTAAAGCCCTTGTAAAGTCTTCCATGGTCACCTAAAACGGGGTCAATTATAAGCGCGGTTTCATCAGTTTTAAACTGTTCTACAAATTGTTCAATAGCATCCATCTGCTCTATTGAACCCAAATAGCCCGTATAGATGGCATCAAAACCAATTTTAAGTCTTCTGAAAACTCGGCTTATCGGGTCAATCTCTTGGGTTAACTCTTTATATGTAAACTCTCTGAAAGCGGTATGAGTGGAAAGCAAAGCAGTCGGCAACGCGGCGGCTTCAACACCTAAAGCCGAAATAACCGGCAGCGCAACCGAAAGTGAGCATTTTCCAACGCAGGAAATATCCTGAACGGTTATTACTCGTTTCATTTTCCCCACTCCTTACTCTACGAGCATTTTATATATCTCATTTTTTCTGATTCCCGTAATGGTTGCCGCTTCCTTTGCAGCTATAGAGGGACTCATTCCCTCCCCTATAAATTTCTTTGCTAATTTTAGAGCCGACTCGGCGGTCCATTCCATAGACTGCTCTGCCGTTTCGGCACCTTTCACTATAATAACAAACTCGCCTTTGGCACTGCCGTCCTCATACTTTGCAGCGGCGGCAGAAAGAGTTGTTCTCTCGCAGGATTCATGCAGTTTAGTAAGTTCTTTTACAAGCGCAATTTCGCGGTTACCAAACTTTTTCAACATATCCCTTAAAGTTGCGGCAAGCTTATGAGGTGCCTCATAAAAAATCATTGTTCTTGTTTCATTTATAAGACTGTCAAGATGCTCGTTTCTTCCCGGCTTATTGACAGTCAAAAATCCCTCAAAACAGAATCTGCCCGACGGCATACCCGAAATTGCAAGTGCGGTTATAAGTGCAGAGGGTCCGGGGACTGACTCAATCTTAACGCCTCTTTCATAGCAGTAGCGCACAAGGTCTTCTCCGGGGTCGGAAATAGCGGGCATTCCGGCATCGGTAACAAGAGCGCAGGATTCTCCCGAAAGAATGCGGTCGGCAATTATATCGTGGCGCGAAACCTTATTATGCTCGTGATAGCTTACCATAGGTTTCTTAATGCCTAAGTGGTTAAGTAATTTTACAGTAACTCTTGTATCCTCCGCGGCAATAAAATCAACCGATGACAGAATTTCTGCGGCTCTCAAAGATAAATCACCAAGATTGCCTATCGGTGTGCCAACAACATAAAGTTTAGCCTCCACTTCTGTTCCCTCCTTAAATACTTCTGGTTTTACCCTCTTTATAATCTCCGTAAATTTGCATCATTTCATCTGAAAGTTCTCCGTTTTCCTCAACAAAAAGCGGATGCATTATTTCCATACCCGGTTTCGCGCCCATTTTGCCCTCTAAAAGCACCAGCCAAGCGGCTTTACCTTTTCTTTGGATAACTTCTCTTAAAACCTTGGGTTCGATTCCTGCCAGACGCATTTCACAGATCATATCGCCCAGTCTTTCGGGACGATTGCAAACGCAGAGCCTCCCGCCGAACTTCAGTAAATACTTAGCGGCCGCTACAACATCAGAAAACGAGCACATTGTTTCATGCCTTGCTATTTTTTTGGCACCGTTTTCATTTTTGTTTCCCGAACCATCGGCATTATACGGAGGGTTGCAGGTAACAAGGTCAAACGCTCCTTGCGGCAAATTATTCTTAACCTCTTTCAAATCCAGGCAAAGAGCAGAAAATTTATCGGTAACGCCGTTTTTTTCGGCATTTAGCGCCGCCAAAGCCGCACCCTCTTTTTGAATTTCAACGCCGAAAACTCTGCTTGCACGCTCTGATTTTAACATAAGCAGCGGAATTATTCCGCAACCTGTTCCAAGGTCGCAAGCATTGCGCGTTATATGGCGGACTGCAAAATCCGCCAATAAAACCGCATCGGTGCCAAAGGTATGGTCATCACTTACAGTTATATTAAACTTGCCTAACGGCTCAGTTTTAAATTCTGCCATTATCTGCGGCTCCATTTAACGCCCTGAGGAGTATCCTCTAATACAATGCCCATTTCGTTTAACTTATCGCGAATAGCATCGGCGGTTTTGAAATCCTTAGCTTTTCTGGCGGCAGTTCTCTCGGCAATAAGTGCCTCAACCTCTGCGTCAAGTGAATCTTCCTTGCGATTATAAAGAAGTCCTAAAACGCCGGTAAGCTCATCGAGCATATCTAAAGAAGCAGTAAGCGCAGTTTTGCCTGCTTTATCTGCTACAAGCTTATTGATATCGCGAACAAGCATAAATACAGCACCCAACGCATCGGCGGTGTTAAGGTCGTCCTCCATTGCCTCGATAAACATATTCTTATGTTTCTCTAAGAACTCGGGTGCCTCGCCGCCATCTTCCGCGTGGCTTATAGCGAATTCAAGACCCTCGCGGCACTTATAAAGGCGCTCCAATGAATTTGCCGCCTGCTCGATAATCTCAACACTATAGTTAATAGGGCTACGATACTGCGAAGAAATCATAATATAACGAATGGGTTCATAGCCAAACTTCTCTGCAACCTCACGAACGGTAAAGAAGTTGCCAAGAGATTTACTCATCTTACGGTTATCAACATTGATATATCCGTTATGCATCCAATAATGTGCAAAATCGCATCCGTTAGCGCATTCTGACTGTGCAATTTCATTTTCATGGTGAGGGAAAACGAGGTCCTGACCGCCACAATGGATATCAATGGTCTTGCCTAAATATCTTCCTGCCATAGCCGAGCATTCAATATGCCAACCCGGTCTGCCGTTGCCCCAGGGAGACTCCCAATAAGGCTCGCCCGGCTTTGCACCCTTCCAAAGGCAGAAATCCATCGGGTCTTCCTTAACCTCGGAAACATCAATTCTTGCTCCTGCCTCAAGATCCTCTAAAGGCTGATGCGAAAGCTTACCGTATTCCTTGAACTTCTTTGCTCTGAAATATACATCGTTGCCCGAAGGATAAGCGAAGCCATTCTTAATAAGGTTTTCGATAATCTCAATAATAGCATCGATATTCTCGGTTGCTTTGGGATGAACTGTTGCCTGACGGATATTAAGACCCTCGGCATCGGTCCAGAATTCCTTAATATAGCGTGCTGCAACTTGGGGAACGGTAATACCCTCCTCGTTCGCCTTTTTGATAAGCTTATCATCAATATCAGTAAAGTTCTGAACGAAGTGGACATTATAGCCTCTCCACTCTAAATAACGGCGCAAAACATCAAATACGCAAAGCGGTCTTGCGTTTCCGATATGGATAAAGTTATAAACAGTAGGTCCGCAAGCATAAATCTTGGCTTCTTTTTCTTTTAAAGGAATAAATTCCTGCTTACTTCTTGTTAATGTATTGTATATTTTCATTTTAACTTCCTCACTTCGAAAGATTTTCAACTTGTTGTTTAAGAGATTCTATAGCCTCGCTCATAGCGTTTAGTTGATGCTGAACAGGGTCAGGAACATGTATCTGGTCCAAAGGCTGTATTTTCTGCCCGTTTTGACGAACAACCTTTGCAGGGACGCCGACAACTGTGCTTCCTGCAGGCACTTCCTCAAGGACGACGGCACCTGCCGCAATTCTTGAGTTATCTCCAACCTTAAAAGGACCCAGAACCTTAGCGCCGGTGCTTATCATAACATTGTTGCCAATGGTTGGGTGGCGCTTGCCTACATCCTTACCTGTTCCGCCCAGAGTTACGCCCTGATAAATTAACACATCATCGCCAATCTCAGCAGTTTCGCCGATGACAACCCCATGGCCATGGTCAATAACCAATCTTCTGCCAATTGTTGCTCCGGGATGTATCTCGATACCTGTAACTCTTGCGGCATGCTGAGAAATATAGCGGGCAATAAACTTCATATTATGGCGATAAAACCAATTTGCGCGACGATACATTCTTATAGCCTTAACGCCCGGATATAAAAAGAAAACTTCTAAAAAGCTTCTTGCCGCAGGGTCTCTATCCCTGACAGCGTTAACATCTTCTCTTATTCTGTCAAACATAGGCTTCTCTCCTTAAAATAGTAAAAAAACGCCTCCGTTGGCATAATGCCAACGGAGGCGTAGTAACGCGGTTCCACTCCGATTTATCACTTTAAAAGCCGATAACGGTGGCTGCCGCACGGGAATACTAAAAAATTCCTCCCGCGTGCTAAAAGGTGCATTCACCGAAACTCTCAGCCAAAGGGCCTCTCAATCGGTGAGCCCTTCTCCCTGTTGCCTATCTTTAACGGTTACTTATCCTTATAAACGCATTTATTATGTCAATATATTATTGCAGTTAGTCGAAACGCACAGAAAGCGTTTCAACAAGCCTATTACATTATAGCAGATATTTTTTATTTGTCCACTCTTTTTTTATTTCGAGGAATCAATATACTTGAATCCGTCTTTAAGATATATTAAGCCCGAAACAACGGTAAACAATGCCGAGAGCCATAAAAGAACATTAAAAACAATATAAAGAACACTCTGCAAAGCAACGGGTGTTGCTGCGAGCATCGGTGCAATACTATCATTAAAGAACATAACAGCAATACCGAAGATAATGGTTATCATCTGAGTGACAGTTTTTGCCTTGCCCCAGATATTAGCGGCAACAACCTTGCCCTCTTTGGAAGAAACGATGACAAGTCTTAAAGAGGAAACCATAAATTCTCTGAAAAGAATGATAAAAAGCACCCAATCAATGCCGATCCCGAAGCCCTTACCTAAAAAAGCAACAAAAGCGGCAGTAGTAAGCATTTTATCGGCTAACGGGTCTAGAAACTTGCCAAAATCGGTAACAAGATTTCGCGCTCTTGCGATTTTACCGTCTAACATATCAGTAAGCGAAGCAACAACAAAAAGCACCAATGCTACTGCATAGTGATGCGGGAAATTAAAAACCATTGCCGCCATAAAAAGCGGAGTCATAATAATTCTTAAAACTGTAAGCTTATTCGGTAAATTCATAATTTTCACCCACCTATATTACGAGCTCGCCCAAAATGTCATACTCGATTGAATCGTTTATTTTAACGTTTACAAAAGTTCCTATTTCTAAAGACCTGTCAGATATAAAGAAAACCTTGCCGTCAATCTCAGGGGCATCAGCGCGGCTTCGGCCAAAGTAGCATCTGATATAATCATCATACCCCTCGATTAAAACCTCTACGGTTTTGCCAAACTTTTCCTCATTCTTCTTTAAAACAATGGAAAGCTGGTCATTCATAACTATTTCGCTTCTGTCAACCCTCGTTTGCATAGGTATCTGGTCAGGCATATTAGCAGCGAAGGTGCCCTCCTCCTCTGAATATGCAAAGCAACCAAGCCTATCAAACTCTGCATTCTTAACAAACTCGCAAAGCTCCTCGAACTGCTCCTCTGTTTCAGAGGGAAAACCTGTAATAAGTGTTGTTCTCAGGGTTGCATCAGGAAGCGCAGCTCTTATTTTTTCAAGCAACTGCTCAAGCTCCTCTTTTGAGCCCGGGCGGTTCATTTTCTTTAAAATTTCCTTATTGCAATGCTGAATAGGAATATCAAGATAATTAACTATCTTTTTCTCCGATTTCATAACCTCTAACAGCTCATCAGTTATCATATCGGGATATGTATAAAGCATTCTTATCCAATGAATACCGTCAATCTTGCACAGGTTTTTAAGCAGCGAAGCCAACTGAGGCTTACCATATAGGTCAACACCGTATTTGGTTGTATCCTGAGCAACAAGAATGATTTCCTTAACGCCGTTCTGACTTAATTTTTCACACTCAAAGATAATATCCTGCATCATTCTGCTACGGAATCTGCCTCTTATTTTTGGAATGGCACAATAGGTGCAGCAGTTATCGCAACCCTCTGCAATTTTAACATAAGCAGTATATTTCGGGGTTGTAAGCAAACGGTCGCCCTCAATTACAAGGTCTTCCTTCTTCCCGTAATAGCCACCCTTTTTGCCTTTTAAGGCATCATGAACAATATTTACTATGTTATTGTTCCCGGCAAGACCGACTACAACATCTACTTCCGGTATTTCCTCTAAAATATCATCGCGGTAACGCTCAGCTAAGCAACCCGTAACTATAAGGGCCTTTAAAGCGCCGTCCTGCTTATATTTTGCAACCTCAAAAATATTCTCGATTGCCTCAGCCTTTGCATCTTCAATAAAACCGCAGGTGTTGACAATAATCGCCTCGGCTTCAGCCTCAAGTGGTGTTATTTCATATCCTGCATCCTGAAGCCTTTTGAGCATAATTTCGGCATCAATTTGGTTTTTAGGACAACCAAGCGATACCATTCCTATTTTTTGCATTTAAAATTCCTCTGTGTTTTCACTTATTTCGAACTGCTCAAGCGCTTTTTTAACCTCGCCGTAGGAATAACCCTTTCTTATCAACGCGGCAATAGTATTTTGAACGCCCTTTTGGTCAGACAGTTTGTTTTTATATTTTCGTTCTATAAGGTTAACAATAATCTCGATCGGCTCATACTCGGTTTCTCGAACTGCCTGCTCAACTATTTCGCGGTCAATACCCTCCATTATGAGCATTCGAGAAGCCAATTTTAATGAAACCCTTTTCTCCTCCATAATTCGAGGAAGGCGCGCTTTAGCATAAGCCTCATCGTTGATATAGCCGAGTTCTTCCATTCTGTCTGCCGCGGCTATGGCCGCTTCCTTTGGGAAGGCTCTTAAAAGCTTATCAATAAGCACCTTTTTAGAGCAACCGCTACGCGACAGATACCACATAGCTCGGCTCTTGGCCCTTTTTATGTTAGAGCGCATAACCAAAGCCTCTAATTCCGATTCCGAAAATTCCTGTCCTTGCTTTATACGCTCAATTTCAACGAGCTCTGTATCAATGGCAATAAGACCTGTTGCATCGGTTTCGGCAGAGTAGTCTTCAGGGTCAACATCTATATCAAACCTTAGCGCAGAAAGTAACTTTCTGCGCGGCTTTATTTCAATTATTTTCATTACTCAACATCAACATCTATGTTGATTTTTGATTTTCTGATTTTGGGCTCTTCGGGTGCTGCAACGGGCTCTGCGACAGGTGCTTCCTGCTCCGCTTCACCGTTACCGAGCATCTTTTTCTTGATTTTTGCCTCAAGCTCTGCAGCAAACTCGGGGTTATCTGCAACATATTTCTTAGCGTTATCTCTACCCTGAGCTATCTTTTCATCGTTATAGGATATCCAGGCACCCGAACGCTTGATAATATCATATTTTATACCAAGGTCAATAATCTCGCCTGCTTTTGAGATTCCCTTGCCATACATAATATCAAACTCTGCCTCTTTAAAGGGAGGAGCAACCTTGTTTTTAACAACCTTTGCTTTGGTTCTGTTACCAACAATTTCGCCTGCAACCTTGATAGCTTCAATTCTGCGAACATCAATTCTGACAGAAGCATAATATTTAAGTGCGCGGCCACCTGTTGTGGTTTCACTGCTGCCATACATTACGCCAACCTTATCACGCAACTGGTTAATAAAGATAGCGATACAGTTTGATTTAGAAATTGCACCGTTGAGTTTACGAAGAGCCTGCGACATCAGGCGAGCATGAAGACCCATATGTGAATCACCCATATCGCCCTCAATTTCAGCTCTCGGAACAAGCGCTGCAACCGAGTCAATAACAACAACATCAATAGCGCCCGAGCGAACGAGAGCCTCGGTAATTTCCAAAGCCTGCTCTCCTGTATCAGGCTGAGAAACGAGCATTGCATTGATATCAACGCCAAGATTCGAAGCATAAACGGGGTCAAGCGCGTGCTCAACGTCAATAAAAGCAACCTCGCCGCCCTTTTTCTGAGCTTCTGCAATAATATGAAGCGCAAGGGTGGTTTTACCTGAGGATTCAGGTCCGTAAATCTCAACGATTCTGCCCTTCGGGACACCGCCTATACCGAGAGCGGCATCAAGACCGATTGAGCCTGTCGGTATATTTTCAACACTCATTCTTGTATTTTCGCCGAGCTTCATAATAGTTCCTTTACCGAACTGCTTTTCAATCTGCTCAAGCGCCGTCGCCAAAGCTTTTGATTTATCGTCTGCCATAATCATATACCATCCTTTTTATTAAGTCAGGGTTCCCCCAATTATTAATTCTTGTGTAATTATATTTACTTTACTGTCCCGATAACGACTCTCATATTACCGCCGTAATCGCGGATAGCCGTTACATCCTTATAACCCTCATTTTCGAGAATTTTTGAAACCTCATCAGCCTCATCAAAGCCTATTTCAAAAACCAAGCTTCCGCAATAATTTATAAGCGGCTTATAGTTTTTGGCAATCTCACGGTAGAAAACAAGCCCGTCCTCTCCGCCATCAAGCGCCATTTTGGGTTCAAACTGAACCTCTTTTTGCAATGAGCCTAAATCCGCGGTTTTTATATAAGGCGGATTGCTGATAATCAGGTCAAAGCTTTCGGTCATAGGCGGTTGCTTTAAAGCATCTGCCCTATAAATCTTGCCGCAAACCTCATTAAGCTCGAGGTTTTTCTCCAGATATTGAATAGCCTCATCACTTTTTTCTAAGAATGAAACCTTTGCATCTGAAGCTTTTGCAATCGCTATTCCGATGCAACCGCTTCCTGCACAAACATCCAGCACCTTAGGGCCCTTCTTACCCTTTAAAAGTTCAATTGCCTTTTCTACTGCAATTTCAGTATCGGCTCTAGGTATTAAAACACCGGGGCCAACCAGCATAGGAAGTCCGTAAAACTCCCATTCGCCTAAAATATATTGAAACGGTTCGCCCAGCATTCTGCGCTTTAGCATCTGCTCTTTTAAGATTTCACCTTTGCTTATAGCTTCCGCCATTTGCCTTGCCTCAAAACCTGCGGATTCAATTTCTGCACTTTCTAAGGCGGCTTCTAATTCTTTAATAAGCTCTCTATCAATCATTTTATTTTATCTGCATCATCTTCGGGGATAACGCCCTCTAATGCCTTGATTGCTATTTCAATCATATCGTCGGTCGGCTCTTTGGTAGTAAGTCTTTGCACCCAAAGTCCCGGTGCGGCGATAAATCTTGTTAAAGCGTTATCATACCTGCCGCAGATTTTAATAAGCTCATAGCCTATGCCACAGGTAAGCGGCAAAAGTAAAATCTTAATGGGAACCCAGATATAGTTTTTAGAAATAATAAATTCGGGCAATATAACAGCCAGAATTGTGCTTATGAAAATGCCTACCACGAGCATCAAGAACATAAAAGAGGTTCCGCATCTTGGATGAAATCTTTTGAATTTCTTAACATTTTCTACAGTCAAGTCATCTCCGCTTTCATAGCAGAAAATGGTTTTATGCTCAGCTCCGTGATACATAAAGACACGCTTTATGTCCTTTTCAAAGCTGACTGCGGCAAGATAAGCGATAAAGAGGGCAATTTTTATAATTCCCTCAATTACTCCCTTCCAGTAAACAAGCCCATCGCTTTTTATAAGGAAACCTATGCCCTTATATATGAGCGACGGAAGATACATAAAGAGCACAACCGCCAGCAAAACTCCGAGAACCGAGCCTATAACCGTTGCAACAGAAACCAAGACCGATTCCTTTTTCGGCTCTTCATCGGTTTTAGGGGCCTCGCTATCTTCGTCCAGCTCTGTAAAGCCTGAGATATCAGCCGATTTCATAAGGCATTTATATCCGGTTATCATTGCTTCAACAAGATTAACCATGCCCCTTATAATCGGCCAGCCAAAAATAGAGCATTTATCCTTTAAATGCAATTCTTTAACATCACTTAAATCTATCGAGCCGTCCTTACATCTGACCGCCATAAGCGTTCTGTAAGGGCCCTTCATCATAATACCCTCAATCAGCGCCTGACCGCCTATCGAAGTTTTAATTTTAGCCATAATTATCCTTTCTCTGAGGGCGGGAATATTATTTCAGTAACCTCGTCCTCGGCTTTAACTGTGGGCAGCACAACCGTGATAGTTGTTCCCTCGCCCTCAACGCTCTCGGCAAAAAGAAGACCGTTATGGTGCTTGACTATTTCATCAGCAACCGCAAAACCTATACCTGAACCGCGAACATTGTTATTTGCCTTATAAAATTTTTCTTTTATATGATTAAGGTCCTTCATAGGAATGCCGCAGCCTGTATCGCTGACTGTTATTCTTATGCATCCCTCTTCATTAAACATTGAAACAACAATATGACCGCCTTGTCTATTATATTTAACCGCATTATCAAGGATATTGATAAAAACCTGTTTTAAGCGGTTGCGGTCAGCCATAATCATATCGTTTTGCTCGGGCCGTTCCAGCACTAAGGAAATTTTATTCTGGCGGGCGATTTCCTCATACATATCAACAACCTCGCTCACTATAACCGCCGGGTCGTTTAGTGAGGGTTCGATAGTAAAGTTTCCTGATTCAATTCTTGAAAAATC
>CASFLA010000071.1 GCA_949295415.1 uncultured Oscillospiraceae bacterium | reverse complement strand
AGCAACGGTGCATCCTTTTTTCTGCTTCTGTCATTTTCTCTCCTTATTTCTTTGGCTCAAACGGAGCAACGCTCTCTGCCATCTTGAAAATATCTGCCCTTGTTACAGAGGCAGGGCTATATTCTATCACACAACTTATCTTTTCCGGTCTTGTTGGCAAATACGATAAAATACATAAAAATGATAGCAAGTGGAATAAGTGCTAAAAACGGAAATACTCTACGACAATAAATTACATAAGCAATATTCATACTAGCTATGAGCATCGACGAAATATAAACCACCGATCCCATTGCTTTTGTTTTTATCTCAACCGCTAAAAACAAAGTCGGTAGAGCCGATAGCATATAGAACACCTGTAAAGTGGGAGAGAGAATAAGAAAATCTCTCAAGTAAAATCCTAATATTAAATTATATGTAAGTGCAATAGTAAAGAAAATAATTCTTGATGTATTAGTTTTAGTTGCTTTTTTAGTCTTCATTTCAAATCTCCTTTATGTAAGAATCTTCTGAAACGAAGAAGCGGCAGTACAGAGCGACAAACTCTGTACTGCCACAAACAAAGGCTATTTAACATCTTTTAAGAAAACAACAAACCCGAACGTTCCACCGATAGGTTGTGGGTTCGGGTTTGAATGCTTTGGTGCCGCTGACCGGACTTGAACCGGTACGGTATCGCTACCGAGGGATTTTAAGTCCCTTGTGTCTGCCTATTCCACCACAGCGGCGTTGAATTGTAGTTCGGCGATAACATTTATCGCTTCGAACAGATTTTATTATATCTTTTAGGGGGTTATATGTCAACATTTTTTTGAAAAATATATTAAAAACACAATATTTTGCGTTCTTATAAAAAATAATCACAATTTTTGAAAAATTTTTTCAAAAAACCTTGAAATTTAAAAATAGTGGCTATATAATAACATTGTAGTGGTGCAATGTGGAGCGAAAGACCATATTAAGACCATAAAAGTGGTGGAAAACCCATAGAATAAGAAAAAGGGGAGGCGGTCTTGGATGTTTTTCGGCACACATAATCATAGTGTTGACAAAAAAGGCCGTGTTTTTGTCCCTGCTAAATATAGAGAAGAGCTTGGCGAAGAGTTTATGCTCAGCCGTAGTCCTGACGGTAAGCGTTGCCTTTGCGTTTATCCAATGAGCGAGTGGCAGAAGATTGATGAGAAGCTTAAAGCATTGCCGGCGGTTGCGGCAGGTAAGCTTGTCCGTTTTATGTATTCGGGTGCTGAGGTTTCTTCCTGCGATGCTCAGGGTCGAGTTCTTATTCCGCAGAATTTAAGAGAGTATGCAGGCTTAGAGGGCGATACCGCAATTATCGGTATGTCATCAAAGCTCGAAATCTGGAATAGCGAAGTATTCTCTGCGGAACAGGCCGAGGAAACACCCGAATCTATCGCGGCTCTGGCAGAAACGCTCGGGTTCTAAAATATGGAATTTGTGCATAAATCGGTTTTGCTCAATGAAACCATTGAATCGCTCAATATCAAACCCGATGGGGTGTATATAGACGGAACCGCAGGCGGTGCAGGGCATTCTAAAGAAATTGCTAAGCGTTTAAAAAGCGGTCGGTTAATTGCTCTTGACCGCGACCCTGACGCCGTTAAAACCGCAACAGAAAGATTAAGCGGTCTTCCTGCAACGGTTGTTCATTCAAACTATTCCGCAATGGATGAGATTATGAGTGAGCTTTCGATTAACGCTGTTGACGGTGTTCTGCTTGATTTAGGTGTTTCGTCATGGCAGCTTGATAACGGCGAGAGAGGCTTTTCATATCATAAGGATGCTCCGTTAGATATGAGAATGAGTAAAGCCGGAACAACTGCCGCTGATTTGGTTAACACTCTTTCGGTTCAAGAATTGACCGATATTTTAAGAGATTACGGCGAAGAAAAGTTCGCTTATAAGATTGCTAATAATATTGTTCGCGCGCGAGAAAATGCGCCTATTGAAACAACCTTGCAGTTAGCTGAAATCATTTCCAACTCTGTTCCTGCTAAAGCAAAGCGTGATGGTCACCCTGCAAGAAAAACCTTTCAGGCGTTAAGAATAGCGGTCAACAGCGAGTTTTCCGATGAGGAAAAGGGAATAAGAGCCGCATTTGAACTGCTAAAACCGGGTGGCAGACTTTCGGTTATAACCTTCCATTCGCTAGAGGATAGATTAGTTAAGCATCTTTTTGCATCATTCTGTGAGGGCTGCACCTGTCCGCCTGATTTACCGGTTTGCGTTTGTGGTAAAAAGCCGCGAGCCAAGCTTGTTTTCAGAAAACCTGTTTGTCCATCGCAAGATGAATTAAATGATAACCCTCGTAGCCGTAGCGCTAAGTTAAGAAGTATAGAAAAGATTTTTTAAGAAAGAGGAAGTTAAATGGATAATTTAAAGTATTATAATGATAGCTTTGCTTATAATTATGATATTTTTATGCCTGCTAAGAAAAAGGCAGAGATTATCGGTATGCCTAAGGCAAAGCGCGTATCAAGAGCTAAAGCTGCATATAAAGCTAATACCGATATTATCCAAAGGATTGCTATTGCAGCTATAGTTTTGGCGGCGGTTTGTGCAAGTCTTTTCTTAAGGGCTGAAATTTCTTCTTTAAAGGCGCAGATAAACGGGGTTAATAAAGAAATTGTTGAGCTCGAAAGCGAGTCAACAAGATTAGAGGTTGAAATTGAGCGCAAGGTTTCACTTGCTAATCTTGAGCAGGCTGCAACCGAGCTTGGAATGCAGAAGTGCTCAAAAAGCCAGGTAACCTATATTCAGACTAACGGATATGATACCGCAGAAACTAAAAACGGAAAACTTACTGCAGAATTAGAATATGACAAATGATAGTTAAATATAATTTCTATGAATAGCTTTTTATACTCCAACGAGAGCCGGAATTTTCGGCTCTCGTTGAGGTGTTTTTATAAAGAAAGTTGTAATTTCGGAAAATGACGCGGGAGATGACAAAAAATGGCAAAAGGGCCCAATAAATCAATGATAAAAAGAATATATGCTACTTGCGCAATCTTGTTTGCCTGCGTTTTAGGTCTTGCCGGCTCGCGCTTGGTTTACATAATGCTTATTGATAGTGATTTCTATCAGGAGAAAGCTGCAAAACAGCAGCTTTACGATACTGAAATAGCCGCCGAAAGAGGCGATATTGTTGACCGCAATGGCGAAATACTTGCAACAAGTGCTCAGGTGTGGACAGTTTACATAACACCTAACAGTTTCAAATCTGTAACCGATGCAGCAGAGCTCAGCGCGATTAAAAATGAAATTGCAACAAACCTTTCGGAAATCTTGGAGTTGGATTATCAAGCTGTTTTAGATTACACAAATAAAAATTCAAGCTATGTTAAGGTTAAACAGAATGTTGAAAAGCCTGAGGCTGACCTTATCAGAGAGTATATTTCAAACAGCACCTATAAGGTTGGTAAGTATATCGGCCTTGATGAGAGCAATAAGCGCTATTATCCTAATGATAGCTTGGCATCGGTTGTTTTAGGCTTTGTCGGAACTGATAACCAGGGTCTTGCAGGTCTTGAGGCGAGGTATGATAGCGAGCTTACCGGAACTCCCGGTAGAGTTGTTGCCGCAAAAGATGCTATTGGTAACGATATGCCGCTTAGCCACGAGGTTAAAATCGAGGCAAAACCGGGTAATACCTTGGTAACAACCCTTGATAATTACGTTCAGTATGTCTCCGAAAAGTATCTTAATCAGGCGATTATAGATAACAAAGTTACCGAGCGCGGTGCCATTGTTTGTATGAATGTTAATTCAGGCGAGATACTCAGTATGGCAGTTAAGGGAGATTTTAATCCAAACACGCCATTTACACTATCGGTTGAGGAGCAGGCTATTGTTGATGCTTTAGAGGGCGAGGAAAAAACCAAAAAGTTAGCCGAGCTTCGTAATAGACAGTGGAGAAACAAAGCGGTTTCAGATACCTATGAACCGGGATCTGTTTTCAAGGTTGTAACCGCATCTATGGCTGTTGAAGAAAATATAACAACTTTTAATAGTCATTATAACTGCAACGGTTATATCGTTGTTGCAGGTCAAAGATATAAGTGTGCAAGGCGAGAGGGCCATGGCGTGCAGAATTTAACACAGTCAATGCAGAATTCCTGCAACCCCGTGTTTATAACATTTGGTCAGCAGCTGGGCGCTAATACCTTCTACAAGTATTTTGAGGCGTTTGGTCTTACCGAAAAAACAGGTATCGACCTTCCGGGTGAAGCATCTCCCGTTTACCATACTCTTAATAAAATGGGTATAACCGAGCTTGCTTCGTCATCGTTCGGCCAGACCTTTAATATTACACCGATACAGATGATTTCTGCCGTTTCTGCGGCGGTTAACGGCGGTAACTTAGTAACACCGCATCTTGTTAAAGAAATTGTTGATACTGATGGCAATATCGTTAAATCTTATGATAATAACACCAAAAGACAGGTTATTTCAAAAGAAACCTCCGCAACCTTAAGAATTCTTATGGAAGCAATTGTTGACGGTGGAGGCGGTAAAAACGCTTATGTTTCAGGATATAGAATCGGCGGTAAAACTGGAACCTCGCAGAAGGTTTCTAAGATTCTTTCAACCGGTGAAACAAATCTTTATATTTCCTCATTCTGTGGCGTTGCACCGATGGATGACCCAGAAATTGCCGTTTTGATTATTCTTGACGAGCCTCATGGCGATGCATATTACGGCGGAACAATTGCAGCTCCCGTTGGTGGTCAGATAATGTCTGAAATACTGCCGTATTTAGGATATGACCCACAGTTTAGTGATGATGAATTGAAAAATATGGCAGTCAAAATTCCTTCTGTTGTTGGAATGACTCTCAGCGAAGCAAAATCAGAAATCAGGAAAAGCGACCTTACCTATAAGATTATTGGCCAGGGAAGTAAAGTTGTTAAGCAGTTCCCAACTGCAGTGGATTCGATATATAGCGATGGATTAGTTGTTCTTTATACCGAAGAAGAGTCTATAACATCAAAGGTAACCGTCCCCGATTTCTCAAAAATGTCGATTTCTGCAGTAAATGAACTTGCAGATGATTATAACCTTAATGTGATTTTCTCAGGAAATATCAATAATCAAAGCGGAGTTTTAAGTTATAAACAGAGCCTCCCCGTTGGAACTGAGGTTCAACCGGGAACAATTATAACCGTTTATTTCAGAACTGCCGTTTCGGAATGATAAGAAAGGAATCCTTATGAAGCTTTCAGAACTTTTGCAAGGTATTGATAATAGATTTACTGATATTGAAATTACAGCCGTAACCTGCGATTCCAGGCAGGTCATAAAGGGCTGTGCTTTCGTATGTATAGACGGCGTTGTTATGGATGGCCATAAGTTTGCAAATGATGCTTTAGATAAGGGTGCCGCTGTAATTATTGTTCAAAAAGATTTGGGATTAGATAACCAGATAATTGTAAAGGACACAAGAATCGCGTTTGCCGAGATGAGTGCAAACTGGTTTAATAACCCTGCTAAAAAATTAAAGGTTATCGGTGTTACGGGAACTAACGGAAAAACCTCGGTTTCCTATATGATTAAGCAGATTTTAGAGGAGTGCGGAAAAAAGGTTGGCTTAATAGGAACAATTCAAAATGTTATAGCCGATGAGGTTTTGCCCTCTAAAAACACAACACCGAGCTCATATGAGCTTAATTCAATGTTTTCGCTTATGTTAAAAGCGGGATGTGAATACTGTGTTATGGAGGTTTCCTCCCACGCATTAGACCAAAACAGAGTTTATGGCATTGATTTTGAGGTTGCTATCTTCACTAATTTAACTCAGGATCATCTTGATTATCATATAACAATGGAAAATTATATGAACGCCAAGAAAAAACTGTTTTTCAATGCAAAAACCGCTATTCTTAATATGGATGATAACTATTATTCTGCGCTTAAGGATGGGTTGACCTGTAAAAGTGTGACTTATTCGGCAATAAGCGATGAAGCCGATTATACCGCCAAGGATATAAGATTAAGACCCGACGGAACAGAGTATCTGCTATCGGGTATAGGTAAGCTGCAGAGAATAAAAACTATGATTGGTGGAAAGTTTACTCCTTATAATACAATGGCAGCTGCAGCAACAGCTTTAGAGCTTGGAATTGACCTTGAAACCGTGGCATTGGCAATTTCTAAAATGACAGGCGTTAAGGGTAGAGCAGAGGTTGTTCCCACCAACAGAGATTTCACAGTTATTATTGACTATGCTCATACTCCTGATGGACTTGAAAATATATTAAAAAGCTTTTCAGAGTATGAAAAAAATCGTCTTATTTGTGTTTTCGGCTGCGGCGGAGACCGCGATAAAACCAAGAGACCTAAAATGGGCGCGGTTGCGGCAGAATATGCCGATTATGTTATTGTAACAAGCGATAACCCAAGAACCGAGGAGCCAATGTCAATTATCGAGGATATTTTAGTTGGCTTAAAGGAAACTAAAACTCCGTTTTTAGTCATTGAGAACCGAATCGAAGCAATAAACAGGGCTATACAAATGGCAGATAAAGATGATATAATAGTTTTGGCCGGCAAGGGTCATGAAACATACCAAATTTTAAAAACAGGCACAATTCATCTTGATGAGCGTGAGATTGTTGCTGAAGCTTTAAAAAATCTATAATGGAATATGTTAGGCGAAATAATCATATTTCGCTATAATCTTCGAAGGGATGGTAAAATATGAGGGGTTTTATTCCTGCGATTGCGGCATTTTTAGCATTTATAGTTGTTTGGGCGTTTGGTATTCCCGTTATTAACTTACTTAAAAGATTGAAATTCGGCCAAACTATTCGCGATGAGGGCCCCGATTGGCATAAATCAAAGCAAGGAACTCCCACAATGGGCGGCATTCTGTTTGCGATAGGAACAGTTGTCGGCGTGGCTGCAGGCTTCGGTGTTAACGAAATTTTGGGCGGAGAACTTAAATTAGAGCTTTCTAACAGCCTTGGCTTCACAAAATTGTTTGCAGGTCTTGGCCTCGCAGTTGGTATGGGTCTTATCGGCTTCTTTGATGACTATATTAAGGTTGTTAAAAAGCGTAATTTAGGCCTTACAGCATTACAAAAAACAATTTTCCAGTCTGTTGTTACAGCGGCATACCTTTGTGCACTTGCTTTGGCAGGTCTTAAAACAACCTATATTCCTGTTTTGGGCGATGTTAATGTAGTTTCAGGTGCGGGTCTTATATTTTGGCCTATAGCATTCTTCTTTATTTATGGATTTACTAACGCAGTTAATTTAACCGATGGAATTGACGGCTTGGCATCAAGTGTAACTATCGTTGTTGCGATTGCATTTATGCTTATTGCAGGCGCTTTAGGCTTTGAGGGAGCAAATACTATTTCTGCTGCAGTAGCAGGTGCATTATTAGGCTTCCTTGTTTGGAACTGGCATCCTGCAAAGGTGTTTATGGGCGATACAGGCTCAATGTTCCTTGGCGGAATGGTTGTGGCACTTTCTTTTGCGGTTGATAGACCGGTTTTCCTTATTCTTATCGGTCTTATATATCTTATCGAGGCATTATCAGTTATGCTTCAGGTTGCATATTTTAAGAAAACAAAGAAAAGACTCTTTAAAATGAGCCCAATTCATCATCACTTTGAAAAAAGCGGTTGGAGTGAAGAAAAAATTGTTGTTGTATTCTCTTTGGTGACCGCTATTTGCTCCGCAATTTGCGTTGCTGCAGTTAAACTTATTTAAAACCGGAAGAAAAAGGAGACTCCTAAAATGTCCATAAAAAAAGAAAATAACAAAAATAGTCTTTTTTCGGGAATTTTTATTAGTGGAAAAATGGACATTACTTTTTTCTTTCTCTTGATGATAATTCTG
The DNA here is from genome assembly GCA_949295415.1 of uncultured Oscillospiraceae bacterium. Lineage (GTDB taxonomy): Bacteria > Bacillota > Clostridia > Oscillospirales > Acutalibacteraceae > UMGS172. Next base: position 330 of record CASFLA010000071.1, on the reverse strand, counting down.
CTTATCGGCTTAGTTATGCTTTTCTCGGCAAGCTATGTTTTTGCTTATACTAATTACGGAAATAATTATTATTTTATTGCAAAACAGGCGATATTTGCTGTTGGCGGAGTTTTACTTATGCTTCTCGTTTCGAGAATTGATTATCATATTCTTCGCAAGTTTGCTGTTCCTTTTTATTTAATAATGGTTATTTTCTTGACTGTAATGCTTATTTTGCCGCCAATGGTTGCAGGCTCAGGCGTTAAACGTTGGTTCTCGGTTGGCCCCATTAACTTTCAACCCTCCGAATTTGCAAAATTTTCGGTAATATTACTGATTGCTCATTTAATT
>CASFLA010000070.1 GCA_949295415.1 uncultured Oscillospiraceae bacterium | reverse complement strand
CCTCGGCAGAAGAAAGGGCTAACAGAAGATATAAAGAGCTTATAGAAAAAGGCGAGCAGGTTATATATGACGAGGTGCTTCGCGATATAATCATCCGCGATGAGAGAGATAGCTCGCGTGCAGTAGCGCCTTTAAAATGCGCTGAGGATGCAACACTTGTTGATACAACCGGAAAAAGCATTGATGAAGTAATCGCTTTGATGAGCAATATAGTTCTTGAAAAAACAAAATAAAGGTGATTTTTTGAAGAAAATTATTTTGGCCGAAACCGCCGGCTTCTGCTTTGGGGTTGACCGCGCCGTTCAAACCGTTCAAAAACTTTTAGAGGAGGGTAAAAAGGTTGCAACCTTAGGCCCTATAATTCATAATCCCCAATTAGTAGCAGAACTCGAAGCCAAGGGCGCGCGAATAGTAGAAGAGCCCGAGCAGGTCCGGCTAGATGAGGTTTTGGTAATCCGTTCTCATGGCGTGGCAAGAGAAATTTTACTGCGCGCCGAAAAAACAAAGGTGACAGTTGCTGATGCAACCTGTCCATTTGTTTCTAAAATTCATAAAATTGTATCATCTGCAGGCGATGAGGGCAGAACTGTTTTAATTGCCGGAGATAAAGAGCATAAAGAAGTGGTCGGAATTGTAGGCCACTGCAAAGGCAGAGTTTTTGTTTTTGACAGCGAGGAAGCGTTAGAACAATTGTCAAAATCGGGAGATGTAACCCAAAATGAGCCGATAACTGTTGTTTCACAGACCACTTTTAATCAAGAACTCTTTAAAAAGTGTCAAAAAACTTTAAAAAAACTCTATACAAATGCAATTATTTTTGATACAATATGTAATGCGACTGCGAAAAGGCAGAATGAAGCCGGTGAATTAGCCGCTAAATGCGATGCTATGATAGTAATCGGCGGAAAATCAAGCTCTAACACTAAAAAATTGGCTCAGGTGTGTTCCGCGGCTTGTGAAAAAACGATTCACATCGAAACCGCAGGTGAGCTAAACTTATCCGAGCTTGAGGATGCAAGTCTAATCGGAGTCGTAGCCGGGGCTTCAACACCGTCCGGCATAATAAAGGAGGTTCTAAATACCATGGAAGAAATGCAGACTGCTGCAGAAACAATTATCAACGATGAAATGACCTTTGAGGAGATGCTTAATGCAAGCGAATCAGGTTCAAATACAGATCAGAAGGTTAAGGGCTATGTTCTTTCAGTCGGTCCGACTGAGATACAGGTTGACATTGGCAGAAAACACACCGGTTATGTCACAGCCGCTGAGTTTTCTTCTGACCCCTCAATAAATCTTGAAGAGGCTGTAAAGGTTGGCGATGAGCTCAATCTTATCATTATGAGAACAAATGACCAGGAAGGCACCGTTATGCTTTCCAAGAAGCGTTATGACGCTATTGCAGGCTGGGACAAGGTTGTTGCAGCTAAAGAGAGTGGCGAGGTTATTACCGGCACCGTTTCTGAAATTATCAAGGGCGGCGTCGTCGTTTTCTATGAGGGAATCAGAGTTTTCATTCCCGCATCTCAGGCAACCCTTTCCAAGAGTGATAGTCTTGACGAGCTCAAGGGCAAAGAGCTGAGCTTTAGAATTATTGAAATCGGTCCCCGTCGCAGAGTTATCGGTTCTGCCCGTTCGGTTCTCCGTGAGCAGAAGGCTGCTAAGCAGGCTGAGTTTTGGGAGAATGTTGCAGTTGGCGACCGCTTTAAAGGAACAGTTAAATCTCTTACCGGCTACGGTGCTTTTGTTGATATCGGATCGGTTGATGGTATGGTTCATATCTCTGAGCTTTCTTGGTCAAGAATCAAGAATCCTTCTGAGGTTGTAAAGGTTGGAGATGAGCTCGAGGTTTACATCAAGGCTATTGATGCTGATAAGAAGAAGGTTTCTTTGGGCTACAAGAAGGCTGAGGATAATCCTTGGGAAATCTTCAAGGCAAAATATGCTGTCGGCGATGTTGTTAATGTTACCATTGTCAGCATGACTACTTACGGTGCATTTGCAAAAATCATTCCGGGAATTGATGGTCTTATCCATATTTCCCAGATTGCTGACAGAAGAATTGAGAAGCCTGCCGATGAGCTTAAAATCGGTCAGACCGTTGATGCAAAAATCATCGATATTGACCTTGAGAAGAAGCGCGTAAGCCTATCTATCCGCGCTCTTATCGAAAAGGCTCCCGAAACAGAGCAAGCAGCAGAGGCAACCGAGGAATAATTAAAAAAAGAAGGTAAGCGGCAGATTTTAGGCGTTTACCTTCTTTTGATTATAAAGACTTTTTATTAACAGAATTTTAGGATGGAAGCAGTATGAAGAACTATTTTTCGCCGGCTTTAAGAATGATCGGAATGGCTCTGTTCGCTTGTTTTGTGAGTTTCTTTGTTTATATTTCTTTTTATGTTATGATAAGAGAATTTTCAACAACAGTAGTAGGCTATACGGTTTATGAAATTGATAGCGAAGGAAACTCGAAGGATATTGAAACTCTGCCGGAACCCCCAAAAGCCATAAAGGAAAATCAAGGATATAGGCAGGTTCGCTCCGATATGCCTAAGGCTGCTAACGCCATAATGGGCGTTTTGCAGGTAGTTTGCGGAGTTGGTGTTTATTTCTGTGTTGTCGGCTCGGTTTTGGCAAAGCTGGCCGCAAAAGACCGCAACAATGCCGATTTTGCCGGTGCTTCATACGACAAGCTGAAAGGCCTTAAAATCGGCGCGATTTTTGCTGTTCCCGCTGTTATTAGTTGGACTGTGGCGCTCTTATTAAGGGTTATGGAAAAGACCGCATTTACCGATACATATTACTGGATATACCGCTGGTTTATAATGTGCCCTGTAAAGCCGATTGTTGATATTTTTACAAATAATGCGGCAACCTTGCATCAGGCATCGATACTCTCAATCGCTTTAACAGGTATTTTCCTGTTGTTGCAGATTGTATTTTCTGCAGTAATGTATATGATATGCTTCAATGAGGATAGCGTTATTGCAAAAATTCTTTATAAAAGCACAAAGAAAGAAAATAAACAGCCAAGGAGGCTTTCGAAATAATGGGCTTCTTTACAAAAAACTATGATACTCCCGGAAAGGGCGTTTCAAAAAACGAACCCGAGAAAAAAGGTTTTTTCCGCTTTTTTGAACTATATTTCCGCAATTTCTGGATGCTCGTTTCGGCAGGTCTTTGGTATATTCTTTTATCCGTTCCTGTAGTAACGAGCGGTCTTGCCAATGTTGGCATGGCATATATCTGCCGAATGGCCGCAAGGGATAAGCATGTTTTCTTAACGAGCGATTTTTTTGGCGCAATAAAGCGCAACTGGAAAAGAGCGCTCCCTGTTGGAATAATAAACCTTATTATTTCCGCCGTTTTTGCTGCAGACCTCTATGTTTTATATATTTATTGGTCGCAGGGTATCATAAACAAAACCTGGGGAGCAGTTGTTTTTGCTGCTTCAATGGTGTTCATCGCAGGATTCACCTTTATGAAGTATTACATATATACCCTGATGATAACCTTTGATTATAATATAAAAACCCTTTATAAAAATTCTTGGCTTTTTGCAACCTTGGGAATTAAGCATAACCTCATAATTACAGGAACCCTGGCATTGATTTTTGTGTTGGCATACATCTTGCTTTTACTAAACTTCAGAATAGGTTTTGCAATAATAATAGTTCTCGGTGCATTCATTTATCCCTCATTCAGCTGCTTCTTAATCCAGTTTAATGTTTTCCCCGAGATAAAGAAGTATATAATTGACCCGTATTACGCGGAGCATCCCAATGATGATATTGAAAAGCGCCGTGATTTAGGCCTTATAAAATCAGATGAAGAAGCAGTGTTTGAGGATAACGGAGTAGAGGAAGATTAAAGTTTCCTTATGTTAAACATACTGTCAATAACCCGCCAGTTCTGTGTAAACAGACTGCCGATTGTCCAGTAGCTGACACCGCCTAAATTATAGTCATTTATAAGCTCTAGTCGAGCCATAGTGCTTCTCGCATTTTCGAACCAGACTATATGATTTTGCCCGTCTTTTGTGTATTCAAAGAACGGCGCCTTTGAGGACTCGTTATACTCTATATCTGCATTTTCATTTACTGCTCTCAGCATTGCAGAATTTATGGATAAAATATCCGCCGCTGTTCCCTCGCGGTAGGGCAAAGTCCAGTCATAGCCATAGTTTGGCATACCCATTAGAATTTTCTCGCTCGGTATTTCGGTAACGGCGTAGGAGATCACCTTTTTAACTTCGCTATAAGGCGCAACTGCCAATGGCGGTCCGTAGAGGTAGCCCCATTCATAAGTCATAATTATAACGCGGTCGGCAACCTTGCCGTGAAAGGCGTAGTCGTGCGCTTCATAAAGAGTGCCGACCTGCGTTGCCGAAAGCTTTGGTGCAATGGCGGTTGAAAGAGAAAGGTTATAGGGCGTAAGCGCCGCTTTCAATTCGGTCAAAAAGCTGTTATAATCGGTGCGGTTAGAAGGATAAATATATTCAAAATCAATATCAACCCCCGAGTAGCCTTTGCTTCTTGCGGTTGAAACGATGTTGCTTATAAGCGTTGAACGGACAGCGCTGTTTGTAAGAATGGTTCCGGCCAAATCACTGTCAAACCCTGAGCCCTCTACTGTGTTTGTAACAACCATAACGGGTGCGGTGCGAAATTCTTTGGAAATGCGGATTAGTTCTTCATCGTTAATTGAGCTTAGCGTTCCATCAGATAAGACGGAATAGCTGAAGATTGAAAGAAAAGTAAGATAGGGCAGAGTTTGGCGCAAAATATCACGGTTTATATTAGGGTAGCAGTAGCCGTTAACATCTATGTTTTTTTTATTTGCCTCATCCTTTGGAATGAGCAAAACCTGACCCGGATATATAGTGTATGGCTCAGTAAGGCTTGGGTTTTCTCTTAAAATATCGGCCGTTGAAACACCCTCTTTTACGGCGATACTGTAAACCGAATCGCCCGGGCGAACAATATATGTGTTGTTATTGGAGGGAATCAAAATATCCTGACCTATTGCAATTCTTGAACTCTCGGGCAATCCGTTATATCGCTCAAGCTCTGATAAGGTTACGCCGTAGCGCCTTGCAATAGAATAAAGAGTATCGCCCGATTGGGCAGTATAAATAATCATATTGTTTACTCCTTTTAATAGATTCTTTTAAATATATGCAAGGAGAAACATAATCTTGATTAACTAAAAAGGAGAAAAATATGCTTTTGGTTGATAAAATGCTATCACTAACCGAGTCATATATTAAGCTTGATGATGAGGCGGTAAAAAGACTTGAGCGTTATGCTGAGTTGTTAGTAGAGTGGAATGAAAAGATGAATCTTACCGCTATAACCGACCCCGAAGGCATTGCAGTAAAGCATTTTGCTGACTGCTTGAGCATTTTTAAATATGCCGATATAAATAAAGGCGCATCGGTAATCGATGTTGGAACAGGGGCAGGCTTCCCCGGTGTTGTTATGAAAATAGCAAGACCGGATATTAAGCTAACCCTGCTTGATTCATTAGCAAAAAGGATAACCTTTTTAGATGAGCTTTGCAAAGAATTAGGGCTTGAGGTTACAACCGTTCATTCAAGAGCGGAGGACGGTGCTGTAAAATTCAGAGAGCAATATGATTTTGCTGTAGCCAGAGCAGTTGCAAATATGCGCGTTCTTTCGGAATACTGTATGCCTTATGTTAAGGTTGGTGGAACATTTATTGCTATGAAAGGTGCTTCTGCCGCCGAGGAATTAGACCAATCCTTGAACGCAATCAAGCTTCTTGGCGGTAAGCTTTCCAAGTTTGATATGTTTAGCCTGGAGGATTCGGGCCAAAGAGGTATAATTCAGGTTAAAAAGATTTCGCAAACTTCGACAAAATATCCCAGAAACCCTGCAAAAATTTCAAAACAGCCTTTATAATATGCAGAATCGGACAAGAAATTGTCCGATTTTTTGTTACACATTTACTTGAAATGATTGGGAAAAAATGGTAATATTTGCTTGCAGATAAAGGAGGTGCGGACATGCTAAACGGAAGGAATAAAGGGGATAAAAGGTTAATAACCCTGACTCCTGAAAAAATTGTTCCGTCACCTTATCAGCCGCGAAAAGAGTTCGATTATTACGAGCTTTTAGAACTGTCAAAGAGCATTAAAGAAAACGGTATGATACAGCCTGTAACGGTCAGAAAAATGAATGATAAATATGAGCTTATATCGGGCGAGCGAAGACTTCGCGCCGCCGCGATTGCAGGGTTGAAAACTGTTCCTGCAATAGTGGTTTCCGCTTCTGACCGCGAATGCTCTTTAATGTGCCTTATAGAAAACATTCAGCGCACCGATTTAAACTTTTTTGAGGAAGCAAAGGGCCTTAAAAAGCTTATGGAGGATTTCGATTTATCGGCGCTGGAGGTTGCCGAGAGAATCGGAATGGCGCAGTCAACACTTTCGAATAAACTCAGGCTTTTAAGGCTTGGAGCCGAGCAGCAGGAACGAATAATTTTCACAGGATTAACCGAGCGCCATGCGAGAGCGCTTTTGAAAATAGAGGAAGAGGACCGCGATGAAGTTCTCAACAAAATAATTGCCGAGCAGTTATCGGTCAAGGAAAGCGAGGACTATATAGCCTCATATTATGAGGAGCCTCAAAAGCCGAGCGCAAGACCGCCATTAAGAAGAGGCCATATAGGAGATTTGAGAATTTTTTCTAACAGCTTATCCAAAATGCTTGGAACGATAAGAAAATCGGGGGTTGAAGCAACCTCAAGAAAAAAGGAAACCGATGAGTATATTGAATATACAATAACTATCCCAAAGGGTCATAAGGATAAGGACAGATTCAAAGTAATAGAGTCCTCGCAGATGACCTTTCTATAACTTTACCCACCCATATTCATCCCCATACAAGCGAGGTGCCGTCTTGCCTTTTAAGGCAGGGCGGCATCTTGCTGTTTTAAGCCTTGAAAAACAGATATAACTTTTGTATAATTATAGTAACATTAAAGCTATGGAGAATGATTTATGAAATCACCGCTTGCTGACAGAATAAGACCAACTGAGCTTTGCGATGTTGTTGGTCAAAGGCATTTATTGAGCGAGGACAAACCGCTTCGTAAAATAATTGAATCGGGCAATATTCCGAACCTTATTTTTTATGGTCCATCGGGCGTTGGAAAAACAACGCTTGCTTCAATCATTGCTAAAAAAAGCGGCAAAAGGCTATATAAGCTTAATGCCACAACTGCTTCAACTGCCGATATAAAAGAGATGCTTGAATCAACCAATATGATAGGCGCAGAGGATGGGATTTTGCTCTATTTGGATGAGATTCAGTATTTTAACAAAAAGCAACAGCAAACCCTCTTGGAGAGTATTGAAAACGGAAATATAACTCTCGTTGCATCAACAACCGAGAATCCTTATTTTTATGTTTATAACGCCATTTTAAGCCGTTCAACAGTTTTTGAATTTAAGGCGCTGACTGCTGCTGATATTATGCCTGCGGTCTTAAGAGCAGCAAGGCTTATGGGCGAGGAGCAGGGCGAGGAGATTAGCTTCGAGCCTGACGCGGCAGAAATAATTGCAAAAGGCTGCGGCGGCGATGTCAGAAAAGCGCTTAATGCGGTTGAGCTTAGCGTTTTAGCGTCTGAGCATATTGACGGTAAGGTTACTGTTACTGCCTGCACAGCAAGAGAGCTTACCCAAAAGAGCGCAATGCGTTATGACCGCGAGGGCGATGAGCATTATGATATTGTTTCAGCATATCAGAAATCTATGCGCGGAAGTGACCCCAATGCCGCCGTTCATTATCTTGGCAGATTATTGGAATCGGGAGATTTGCCCTCTGCCTGCAGAAGATTGCTCGTTTGTGCAAGTGAGGATGTCGGCCTTGCCAATCCGCAGATAATTCCCATTGTTAAAGCCGCGGTTGATACTGCGCTTATGGTGGGCTTGCCTGAGGCAAGAATACCGCTTGCCGATGCGGTAATTTTAGTAGCGTTGAGTCCTAAATCAACCTCGGGTCATGATGCTATAAATGCCGCTATGGAGGATATAAGATCAGGAAATTCGGGCCCTATTCCGAGAGCGCTTCAGAACAAGCATTTTGACGGCGCAGAGGCCGAGGCTCGAGGTCAGCATTATTTGTATCCGCATATGTATCCTAACCATTATGTTGAGCAGCAATATCTGCCCGATGCCATAAAGGATAAGGTTTATTATGAGTTCGGCGATAATAAGACCGAACAGGCATATAAAGACTACTGGAAAAAGATAAAGGGCGAATAATTTTATAAAACCCCGCTGTGAATTTTCTGAAGTGAACCCCAAAGTTTAGACAAAAATTAAATATTAAATTGCTTGTGAATGAGTTCGGTATTGCACCGGGCTCATTCCTTTTAGTTTTAAGGAAATTCTTTCGTTGTTGTAGTAATGAATATATTTCTTTAATTCAT
>CASFLA010000069.1 GCA_949295415.1 uncultured Oscillospiraceae bacterium | reverse complement strand
CCGAATCAAGAGAAAATAAAAGCTTGGTGGCGTTGTGTTCCCCTTGTATTCCACCAAACTGCTGCGTTGCAGGCAATATACTTCCTGCCGCAACCTTGTAAGTAATTGTTCTGATTGCCATTGTAAACCTCCTTTTAAAATAAAAAGAGCGCCCGACTGTTAAGCCAAACGCTCTTTAACCTTATTTTTTTGCTTTACGAATATAATACTTGACTGCATCTTCGTAGCCATTGAAGCGCATTTCGTATTTAGAAAACAGTTCTTCCTCAATTATTCTGAGTTTTGCATTTTCAGTAAGTTTTGAGTATTTATCCTCTGTAAGTATGGGTTCCGATTCATCTTTATCCTTATATCCAATAATATCGGAAAGAAGCTCGTAATCATACTTGGTCTTCAAATGCTCAAATTTCGCAATTTTAACAGAATAATTATATATATCGTTTATAACGCTCGATTTTTCCGCATCATTCAGAGTCTTGTATTCATCGAAGCTAAATAAAATCTCCAACATCTCTGCGCTTGCTTTGCCGGAGTTTTTTTGAAACTCCAATTTTTCTTTAGCAGTGAAGTTGTAAACATTGCCTTTTGTAGTGAACTTATACGGTGCAACCCTCGGGAAAATTGTTTTATCTCCGGTCTCTTTGTAAAGTTCATAAATTGTGTCTGCGGTTTTACCGTAGCTGCTTGGATATTCATTCCAAGGAGAAGCGAAAGCGTGCCACGGGTCAAGATATTGGTTGTTTTCAATTTCTTCACCCATAACATTAACCTCCGCCGGTAACAACCTTCTGAAACCAGGCAACTTTACAAGTATTTGATTCAAAGATGAAAAGAATTCATTCTTGTTATACGTAACCCTTCGCTTTGGGTCGGTAAAGCTGGCAACCTGAGACATAAATTGAGGTATAAATACAGAAAGGTCAGATAAAAGCACACTTTTAAGCCCTAATAAGAGGTTTTTGTCTGCATTAGAAAAGAACTCATAAAGGCTTTTTAAGAAGGATTGCTGCAGGAAAACTTCTCCGCCCGCCAAAAAACCTTGCAAAATATCATTTGTAAGGCTGGTGGTTTTATCTTCTCGGTTTTCCATAAATTCGGAAACAATAGCGAGAATAGAACCAAACGGTTGCGCCCAATCATACGTGATATGAGTCCCCAAAAACTCTATTGAGTATGGCGGCATTCCTGCAGTATATTTTTCAAAGTTGGAAACATCCTTGTCATCATCTCCAGCGCCGTGAAGTTTGATTATTCCAGAAGTTGCCAAAGCATATACCGCAAGATAAATCAGAGTTCCAACCGTAGCATTACTAATACTGCTTACAAGTTTTTGTTGCATTAGCGGTGTGAAATCTCCTTTATCCCAAGCTCTCTTTAAATCTAGAGCGTTTTTGCCTGCAAAAGCAAAACCGAGGGGCGAAAAATCCGCCATTGCTTTTGAAAGGTTAGCAGGTGTTTTAGTGAATTTGATTATAACATCACCAAGTCCGTAATTCCCAATATTTGCTTCGTTTAAAACACTTTTTGCTCTTGTCACAATTTTGGTCATTTTGTTTTTATCCTGCCAGGTTCTCTGCAAAGCAACCTCTGTCGCAACCTCCAACATTTCAGGAGTTGGGGTTGTAGTATTATTTAACCTCATTTGGTTTTTAAGAGAATTATTAAGCCACATTTCGAAGAAAGAGCGGTCGCCTGCTTCAAGCAAAAACGATGTAAACCTATCAATCCCGTTGAGTTTTTCGGCAATAGCATTCCACATTTTAGATTCGGTGTTTTCGTTGAAATTTTTGCCGGGGCTCATACCCTTAAATCCTTCTATCTCGAATCGGTTTAATTCCTGTTGCTTTGTTTGAACTCCGCGCTTAAAATCATCCCAACTCTCCCATAGACCTTTAGAGAACGCTTGAGCACTGCCTTTATAATTGAATCCACCTGTTGTTCTTATTCCGGTTTTCTTTGATACCGCCTTATCAATAAGTGTTCCAAAATAATCAGATGCTATGAATACAGGAGCCATTCCCGCATTTCCTAAAACATTTCGGATATTCGTTTTAACATTAAGTAGCATCGAAATTCTCTGCCAGGCCTTTATTGAATCGCTTACCTTCGGCGGAATTTTATCCTGAACAAGTGTGCATATTTCCGAAAGTAGTATTGCTTTTTCTCGTGAATCTTGAGGCAGAACCGCCGCTTGAAGAACATTTCTTCTGATTTTTTCTATCTCATCGGCAGTAAGTTGGAACTTGGCTTTGTTTGCATCAATCCACTCTTTAGTTTTCTTATCGCTGATTATTTCCAGCGCTTTTTGAAGTTCTCTTTGAGCATACGCAACCATAGTATCAGGATTATATCTGCCTAAAATAGAGAAAATCTGAACCTGACGGCCGCTTGCAGTTCCCATTTCTCGAACCTTTTGAGCCGCCGCAATAGCGCCCTCGGTGTTTCCTACTCGCTGATAACGGTCAATAAGTATTAAACCAACCGTAATATCAATTAAGCTTGCTCTGTCAGGGTCTTTGGCCTTCCATTTTTCAACATAATCCCTGCCGCCCTCGTCAAGCTCTTTTGCAGCCTTTTTCAGAGTTTCTGTATTGGCTACGGATTGATACGTCCTGATATATTCATCATTGAGCATATCACGCTTAAAAGCATCATCTGTAACCTCAGAACCTAACAAACTGCCATAAAGGTTGCTTTCCTTATCGCCCTTGTTTTGACCCCGCCTTTTAGTCATTGTAGGTGTGGTGTTTGCATCCTCAGGCTTTAAGTTAGCGGCGCTTATCGGATTATTTTCCCGAGGCTCATTTTCCAATGCCGCGATTATTTCATCTTCATTAAGCTGACCTTCTTTAAATTGACGAAGCAACTCAAATTTATTATCAGGCAACGAATAAGATTTATTTTCGGGCATAGAATAATTATTGACAGATGGCTCATTCTGTGCTATTCTGTTATTAGAGTTCTTATTCGATGCCTCGTAATCGAGGATGGTGGCCAACTCATTTGGCGAGCCGGTTAATGAATAAGAACTCTCTTTTTTTGATTCAAAATTTCCCATATCTTTTATGTTGCCAATGTTATACAGCACTGAGCCGTTATCGGTTTTGGCCGCTGACATATAAGCTTCATATATTCGAGTTCCATCGGTAAAATATGTCTTAAAGTAATCCCAACCGTGTTTTGCAAACTCCTTGTGTTTATCTTTGAAATTACGCTCATGCCTATCGTGCTTGGAAAGTTTTATCAATTCATCAATATGCTCAGCAGCCGATAATTTAATTTCATATGCCGTTTCATCCATATTTTCATTCCAAAACTTCATTTTGCCGGCAGTTCGCTCATTTACCAAAATAAACCTATAGTCTGATGTGTCGTATTTATCTCCGCCAAAAGTATTTAATATCCAATTTTCTAAAGCGTCACCTCTTGCTTTTAAATCTGTAATACCTTTGAACATATTTCGGTCAAGTAAAACAATGTTTCTACCTTTGGAATCTTTAACAATTGAATATGTCTTTCCACCCTCACCGGTGGATTTTTTATTTTGCGGGGTGTTTTTCTGCTCAAACTTTTTCTGTGCAGATTTACAAACATCAACAAACTTGCTTTCAATTCCCTCAATGGTAGTATAAATATCGGCGCGGTTTTTAAATACCGCCTTCAGTTTATTGAGCAAATCAAGAACAACTTGCTTGAATTTGTTTACACCTTGAGGCTTGACGTTACTAAGAGCCGATTCTAGCTTTGAAAGGTCATTTTTAAACAAATTTTCCGCAACAAAGTCAGAAACCATTTCTCTGTAAGCGGCAATTTCACCCTTTTCTGCATCCTTGAATATTTCTGTCCCCTCAAGGCCGCTTTCGCTGTATCTTTCGCGATATTCCTTGTTCATATTCAAAGAAGCACTTACAGGCAATCCGCTTTCATTAACAGTATCTTTAAAGCCCCTTGATTTTACCCAATCCTTAAACGCTTTACTGTCCATAATACCGTTAAAGAAATCGGTATATTCCTGCCCAGAAAGCTCAGCAAAGTGAGTAAGCTCGTGTTTTATAACAAACTGTAGTCCATTAACATTTGCATACCTACTGTTATTTATAAATATTTTCCCGGTATTTTTATCAAAATACCCGTTAGGACTAACTCTGACGCGCTTGCCGTCTTTTTTTATCCATTTGTCAAGATTCCTAAATTCAACCTCTCTGCCCAACGCTTTACCGATTGCTTTTATCTGCTTCTGCTCATCTGTAAGACGTTCAAGACCGCGGTCTGCATAAGCAGTATCGAGGAAAACATCCGATTCAGGTGCCGCCGCCGACATATCGGGAAGAACCGATTCCTCGGATTCAAAATTTTTGTCCTCAAAATCGCTTGTTGCTTCTGTTTCGGTTTCTTCAACTTCCTCTGCCTGTTCCGTCTGCTTATTTTTGAACCAATCGGGATGATTTGAAACGGCATTAAGATATTTTAAAGTTATAGTCGATTTTATAAACTCAGATTGAGTTGAGTTCGATAAATTATCATATACACTGACAAGTTCTTCCTCGGTTTTTGCATTTTTAATCTGTCGGCCTATTTCATCATTAACCTCGTTGGCAAGCTTTCCGAGATTTTTAGCGCTCAGATTTTGTCCGTTTATGGTTTTAACGAGTATTTTGGATATAGCTTCATTATCAAGACTTGAAGCAAAATCAACAATTGCTTGAGATTCTCCAACCTTAATAATCTCGTTTCCGATACTTTCATACTTATTCGGAGATTGTATTTTCTGTGATAATGTGTTTGCACCGCCTAAAATAGTTGTGCTTCCTGCGCCCGATACAAATCCGCCTATGCCTGCCCAAAGAACATCTCCTATCTGCTCGCTAAAAGTTTGTTTTTGAGCCTCTTGGAGTGACATATCGGGATTTTGCGCCATAAGTTCGTCCACCCTTAACGCGTGAGCGGATTTGTCGGCCATATTTATAGCATCAATGATTTGGTTAGAAAACTCTGTTAAAATTTCCTCCGAAGCCTCGATGCCGCCCTGTTTTAAAATGCTCTTGATAAACGATTCGCTTATATTATCAGCATTTTTTAGTAGGTTCTCAATCGAAACCTTTTCAAAGAGCATTTCGGTAACACCTGCGGCAAGACCGCCAAAAAACACCTGTGCTGCAGAACCACCTCTTGAATATATATCCTCCATAGTGCTGGCGGCTGCTCCGCTTCCCGCAATAAATGAGTATGCAGGGCCTAAAAGTGCTGCTCCGGCAATCGAATCTCCCATGGACATCATAATGTTATACGCTTCTTGTGCTATGTTTCGTCCGCCGATTTTGAGAGTAAAGGTATCAGCAATGCTGTTTCCTGCCTCACTCCTTATCCCCTCAGATGCTACTCTGAAATTATTAAGACTTGAATATGGGTTGATTTCGCCTTCAAGTATATAGTCCGCGGTATTTCCAACCGTTGCCATAACTCCGCCTATTGCCTGCATAGGAATAGATGCAATACTTAGACCTAAACCTGCTAAAAAGCCATGCTCATCGTATATTTTTTCAAAGGCACCGTTAACCCTTTCTTTCCAACGCTGTCCGAAATCGCTTGAAAGAGCCTTAAGATAAGCCGTTGCTCTTTCTTTTCCCTCGGTTGCCAAAAGATTGTAATATACGTCTTTTTCGTCATCGGTTATTTCGTTCCAATGATACTGTCTTGCCTCCTCAAAGGTTGAAACATAATAATGTCCGACACCGCGGTCGGAAAGGTATTTACCTTCATAATCAGGATTTTCAAGCACTAACCCAAGAGGGTCTTTAATAACGGGCTCTGTTGCTTCGCGGTTGTCCCACCATTCGTCAGTTCTTTCCACGTCGCTTTCGCCCTCATCAATCCAGGCCTGTATTTCCTCAGGCGTTGGGTTTTTATACTCCTCGCTATTGCGGACCTGCTCGGCAAAATCAGCAACATATTCCTCTCCTTTGGAATTTATATCTTCTGTAAAGCCTAACATTTCTTTGTTTTGCTTTAATTGAGAAATCTGTGCCTGCAATCTGCGTTGCTTAGTTTCAAGTTCTGATATAAGTTTTTGAGTTTCGGGAGAATAAACATAATCCGTTCCCCATTCTCCCGGACCTTTCATTGTAACTTGGTATGAACCTTGACTCCTTGCAGTTTTAAGTTCTTCATTGACCTTTTCAAGCTCTGCTTCGGCAGAAGAAACAGCCTTGTCAACCTGCTCTGTGCTTGTATAGGTCTGAGAATACTTGAAATTGTTCAACCAATCAACGCGAGACTGATTTTTGGGGTCGGTTTTTAAAGCCTCTACTTCCTTGTTTATATCATCAAAGGAATATTTGCTGTAAATGCCCGAATAAACCTTATTATTATAATCGTTTTCATCTTTTGAATTTGTCGCAATATCGTAGAATTTGGATAAATCCGATTTATATTTTGAAGTAGAATTTGTATAAGTATTTATAGCGTTTGATAAATTCAAATACACATCCTTGTCAATGTTTGCTCTGTGAGCATTCAAAAAAGCCTTGATTTTACCTGCCTGAGCCTCTAATTCGTCATTAGAACCCGCTTTCGAATCGAAAAGATTTTTAATTGTTTCGTAAGAAACATCCTTAAAGTCTGTATCAAGACCTGAAATATAGTTGTTGGCATTCGATAAAAACGAATTTATGTAATCACCGTCAACCCCAAAAGTATATTCTCCGTTTTTGATTTTTTTAACAACCGAATTATATTTATCAAAGTTCGCATCGGCAGGATTATCATACAACTTATTGTGAAGGCCATACTGTGCGATTATTTCTGCCGCTTCTTCATCGCTTTTAAACTTGCCTTCGTCTAGCCAACTCTGAACATCGCTTTTTAATTTGTATGCATAATCGAGAGGATTCTGCTTCGGCCCCATAGTGTTTTTGCCCGATGTGTCAAGCGGATTTAACAATTCGGGGTTAGTAACTGTTTTTTTAAAATCGGCAATCGCATCACGCCCATCAGATAACCTTGCTTTTAAAAGTGTGCCACCACTTGTTGCTCCTATTGATTGACCATTAAATTTAACCCGTAATTTAGTATTGCTCATTTATAAATTCACCATCTTCATCAACTATTTTAAAGGGATAATATCAATATACTGTCCTTGAGAATCTTTTTTGAGGACGACTTTATATTCAGAGTTTAACCCGGCAACTGTGAGTAATCTTTCGGCCTCCTCCTTACTTGTGAACCCATAGTTGTCGGAATAATTAAGAATCAAAGCCATTTTTTTGTCCCTGCCACTATTCGTATCAGTATCCCACGAATTAGAACTTGTGAATTTATCACTCAGTAAATCAGACACTAACGAATCGAATGCCGTTCTTCTTGATTTATCGGCGTTTGTCTGTGCCGAAATTCTCGCCTCTTCAACCTTAGCCGCTGCATCCTGCTCGGCGTTATAAATGCTTGTGGCGTTATCAACTGCCTTCTGGCCATAAGCGGAACGGATGCTCTGCTCGTTCTGTGCCCTTGTAGT